>JAVHOP010000135.1:0-11945 GCA_036170135.1 Flavobacteriaceae bacterium
TCTACAAACGGGACGGCTCCTGCGGAGCTATGATTTTACGGCTCTTATTTTGCTCCGTAGGAGCATCCTGTTTGTAGCAAAATTAAATAACAATGATTTTTAGCTCCGTAGGAGCGACCCGTTTATTCAATCCATTCAAATAAATAATTTTCATCATATTCAATTTCAAATTTTTTAAGGAATTCAAAATATTCTTCTTTGAATGTTGTTTTTTTGTGATGGTCTTCTTGTTTTAAAATATATTTGATTACAGAATCAATCTGACTTCGCGAATATGAAAAGGCACCATATCCTTCCTGCCAATTAAATTTTCCGGCTATCCAATTATTTTCATTGATGAATTTTGAGGAAATGGATTTAATGTCTCTGGTTAAATCAGAAATAGATTGTGATGGATTTAATCCAATTAATATATGTGTATGATCTGGCATACAATTAACAGCTAGCATCTTATGATGTCTGTTTTGTACGATGCCTGTTATGTATTTGTGTAAGTCTTCTTTATATTGTTTTAGGATTAGTCTCTGCCTTCCTTTAATGGCAAAGACTATCTGAATGTAGATTTGTGAATAGGTGTTTGGCATATTTTTAGGTCGCTCTTTCGGAACTTAGTTTGGTTCATTGTTATTTATTATCAAAACATGCTTTTACAAAAGCCACAAATAAGGGATGCGGGTTTAAAACCGTGCTCTTATATTCAGGATGGTATTGAACACCAATAAACCAAGGGTGATTTGGCAACTCTATAATTTCTACCAAACCCGTTTTTGGATTGATACCTGTTGTATGCATCCCTGCTTTATTAAAGTCTGTTAAAAACTTATCATTAAATTCATAACGATGGCGGTGGCGTTCAGAAATAAGTTCTGATTGATATATTTTAAAAGCTTTAGATTTCTTATTGAGTTTACAATCCCAAGCGCCCAAACGCATTGTACCCCCTTTTTGAGTTATGTTTTTCTGACTCTCCATCAGGTCAATTACAGGGTATTTAGTTGTTAAATTCATCTCGGTTGAATTCGCATTTTCAAATCCTAAGATATGTCGCGCAAATTCTATTACAGCCATTTGCATTCCTAAACAAATTCCGAAAAACGGAATATTATTTTCTCGTACATACCTAATAGCTTCAATTTTTCCCTCAATGCCGCGTTCTCCAAATCCAGGTGCTACAATAACACCCTGAACGCCGTCAAGTCTTTTAGTAATATTTTTTGGTGTTAACTTTTCGGAGTGAATCCATTTGATAATTACGCGTACTTCATTAGTAGCGCCAGCGTGAATCAAAGCTTCAGAAATCGACTTATAGGCATCGTGCAGTTCGACATATTTACCAACTAAAGCAATGGTTATTTCAGTTTTTGGGTTTTTAAATTTTGATAAAAAATCATTCCATTTTAGCAAGTTTGGCGTTTCGCTAAAGGGCAATTTTAATTTTTTAATTACCACGGTATCTAAACCTTCTTTGAGCATCAGGTTTGGAACATCATAAATAGTTTCGGCATCTAAAGCTTCTATAACTTCTCCTTCGTGAACATTACAAAATAGAGCCAATTTTCTTTTAATATCATCCGATAAGGGATGTTCTGAGCGGCAAACTAAAATATTTGGACTCACACCGCTTTGCATCAATATCTTAACGGAATGTTGTGTGGGTTTTGTTTTTAATTCGCCTGTTGTAGCTAAATAAGGAATTAAGGTAAGATGAATGACAATTGCATTTTCCGAACCCATTTCCCATTGCAATTGGCGCACGGCTTCAACATAAGGTAATGATTCAATATCGCCAACGGTACCGCCAATTTCGGTTATAACAACATCATAATTTCCAGTTTTTCCTAAAAGCTGGATGCAGTGTTTTATTTCATCAGTAATATGCGGAATAACCTGTACGGTTTTACCTAAAAAATCGCCACGGCGTTCTTTATCAATCACCGATTGGTAAATTCTGCCAGTAGTTACGTTATTTGCTTGAGATGTCGGGGTGTTTAAAAAGCGTTCGTAATGACCTAAATCTAAATCGGTTTCTGCACCATCATCGGTTACGTAACATTCGCCATGTTCATACGGATTTAAGGTTCCTGGATCTATATTTATGTAAGGATCAAGTTTTTGAATAGTTACTTTAAAGCCACGTTCTTGAAGTAATTTTGCTAAAGATGCAGCAATAATGCCTTTTCCAAGCGATGAAGTTACGCCTCCGGTTACAAAAACGTATTTGGTTTGTGTCATTAGGTTTAGGTTTTGCCAAAAGTACAAACTCTTGGCTAGTTTGCAAAAGAGAATTTTATTTTATTGAGATTTTTATAGATTGATGCTTTATCATCATAAAAAAATAAAGAAAATTAGTTAGTTTTGCTTCAAAATTATGAGGTACAAGTAATCATTTAATTAAAAGTAAATCAAAGAATTTAAAATATTTTACAACCGAGAGATGAAACAATTAGTAGGTACTGGAGTTGCCCTTGTAACGCCCTTTAAAAAAGACAAAAGTGTGGATGTCAATTCACTTAAAAAATTGGTGAATTATCAAGTTGAAAATGGCATTAATTATCTTGTGGTTTTAGGAACTACAGGTGAGCCAGCTACCTTGACAAGGTCTGAAAAAGAGCTGGTTAAGCAAACAATTATCAAAGAAAATAATAAAAGATTGCCATTAGTTTTAGGTCTTGGTGGAAATAATACTGCTGCGGTAGTTGAAGAAATTCAGCAAATCGATTTATCAGATTATACTGCTATTTTATCGGTATCGCCATATTATAATAAACCAACTCAAGAAGGTATTTATCAACATTTTAAAGCTATTTCTGAGGCATCACCGCTACCTGTAATTATTTATAATGTGCCAGGTAGAACAGGCTCAAATATTACGGCGCAAACCACTTTGCGGATGGCAAATAATTGCAAAAATATTATTGGAATTAAAGAAGCTTCTGGCGATATGGTTCAGGCTATGCATATTTTGCAACAAAAACCTAAGGATTTTATGGTCATTTCTGGTGATGATATGATTGCGTTACCAATTATTTTAGCTGGTGGCAGTGGTGTGATTTCTGTAATAGGAGAAGGCATTCCCAAAGAATTCTCAGAATTGATTCAACTCGGATTGGCGGGAAAAGCAAAAGAAGCTTATCATTTACAATATAAATTGATGGATAGCATTGATTATATTTTTGAAGAAGGCAATCCGGCAGGAATTAAAGCGCTTTTAAAAATAAAGGGTATTACCGAGCTTGATGTAAGACTGCCATTGGTTTCGGCAAGTCAATCACTGCAAGAAAAATTGCGTAAATTTGTCGAAAATTTATCCTAAAATTGAGATTAGTAAATTCTGATATATTAACAAACTTTTAGTATAAACTTTAGTTTTAAAATGTTTAACAAACCTATTTTTGTCATTCGCGAAAGCGCAATTTAAACATTTTATTAATCCATTTTAAATAACTACTTTTGCCGAATGCAAAAAATTAGACAATCCATATTATTCTTAGTAACCATTGCACTCATAGGGTCTTGCAGTCCTTATCAAAAAATATTAAATAAAGGTAAAGCCGACGAACGCTATAAAATGGGTACAGAATTATTTGACAAAGGCGCGTATGCAAAAGCATTGACTTTATTAGATAAAGTTGTTCCAGAATACACAGCCAAGCCACAGATGGAACGCATCCAATATATGATTGCCGAATCGCATTACAAGATAAAAGATTATAACCTTTCGGGATATTATTACAGTCGTTTTGCAACCAATTATCCGAATAGTTCTAAACACGAAGAAGCCTTATTTTTAGCGGCAAAAGGTTACTATTTAGCATCGCCTAAATACAGTTTAGACCAAACTGATACCAATAAAGCAATTGATGTTTTACAGCAATTTATCAATGCCTATCCAAATTCAGAAAAACTTAAAGAGGCTAATGAAATTTATAGCATATTAAGTAAAAGATTAGAGCAAAAAAATTTCGAAATCGCAAAGCAATATTTAACGCTAGAAAAATACGAGGCGGCAATGGTTGCTTTAGATAATTTTCTAGAAGATTTTACAGGAACTACTTATAAAGAGGAAGTGGGATACCTTAAATTTCAAGCCGCTTATAATTTAGGTACTAAAAGTATCCAACAAAAAAAAGAAGAACGCATTAAAAATGCATTGAGTATCTTTGCCAAATTCAATAAGGAATTTCCTGAATCTAAATACTTAAAAGAGCTAAACACTTCGGTTAAAACCTTAAACAAACAGTTATTTGAATTAACAAAATAAAATTAAATAATTATGGATTTTAAAAACTCAGAAGCACCAATTTCTACAATTACGTACAACAGAGCTAATATAATTAAGCCTAATAGCAATATTTATGAAGCCATTACCATTATTGCAAAACGCGCTGAACAAATAGACGAAAACATTAAAAAAGAGCTCGTTGATAAATTAGAAGAATTTGCTACTTACAACGACAATTTAGAAGAGGTTTTTGAGAATAAAGAGCAAATAGAAGTCTCTAGGTTTTATGAAAAACTACCTAAATCTACTGCCATAGCCATCGAAGAATGGGTAAAAGATAAGATTTATTACAGAAGAGTTTCAGAATCTGCTGAGTAATGTCAGTTTTAAGCGGTAAAAAAATTCTTCTCGGCATTACTGCTGGAATCGCTGCTTATAAAACGCCTTTTTTAATCAGACTGTTAGTTAAAGCTGGCGCTGACGTTCAAGTTGTGATGTCTGTTGCTGCAAAAGATTTTGTCACGCCTTTAACTTTAGCAACACTTTCTAAAAAACCAGTATTTTCTTCTTTCTTTAATGAAGAAGACGAAAATGCCGTATGGAATAGCCATATAGATTTAGCACTTTGGGCAGATTATATTTTATTCGCCCCACTAACTGCCAACACTTTGGCAAAGATGGCTCAGGGAATTTCAGATAATTTATTGATGGCAGTTTATCTTTCGGCAAAATGCCCTGTTTATTTTGCGCCCGCTATGGATTTGGATATGTACAAACATCCAACAACCAAAAAAAATATCGACATCTTAAAATCGTTCAACCACATTTTTATTGCGCCTGATAAGGGCGAATTGGCGAGTGGTTTAGTCGGCGAAGGCCGTATGGCAGAGCCTGAAGCTATTGTAAAATTTCTAGAACAAAGCATCGAAAAATCGTTGCCACTTTTTGGTAAAAATGTCTTGATTACCGCAGGTCCAACATACGAAGCCATTGATCCAGTTCGATTTATTGGCAATCATTCTTCCGGAAAAATGGGCGTTGCCTTGGCAGAAGTGGCTGCAAGCATGGGGGCAAATGTTACTTTGGTATTGGGGCCATCTGCCATTCAAATTAAAAACCCTCAAATTAATAAAATTGATGTTGTTAGTGCCGATGAGATGTTTCAAGCAACACTACCACACTTTAAAACAGCTGATATCGCCATTTTGGCCGCAGCAGTAGCCGATTATAAACCATCGCAAATGGCCATTCAAAAAATTAAGAAAAAAGATGCAGCACTTCATATAGATTTAGTGCCAACCATTGATATTTTAGCCACTTTAGGACAACATAAAAAACATCAAATTTTAGTGGGATTTGCACTCGAAACGGAAAACGAATTACAAAATGCTCAAGATAAATTGAAACGTAAAAATTTAGATTTTATCATCCTAAATTCACTGCAAGATAAAGGTGCAGGCTTTAAAGCCGACACTAATAAAATTACAATTATCAACGCTGATAATACAATTAAAAATTTTCCGTTAAAAGAAAAGGAATTGGTAGCCAAAGATATATTTAACGAAATTTTAAGCAAAGACAATGTGTAAATCCTTTTTAACTTTATGTTGTTTTTTTATAGTTTTTAATGGGTTTTCGCAAGAACTCAACTGCACCGTTACCCTAAATGCCGATAAGATTAGAGGCTCTAATAAATCTGTTTTTAAAACCTTGCAAAACAGTATTTCAGAATATCTTAATACCACAAAATGGACAAACAGGCTGGTAAAATCTAACGAAAAAATTCAATGCGCTATCAGTATTTTTATTTTAGAAGAACCTCAAACTAACGAATATAAAGGGAATATTCAGATTTTGGTAAATCGCCCTGTATATAATTCAACTTACCAAACATCCATTTTCAATTTTAAAGACGATAATTTGGCGTTTAATTATAAAGAATTTGATCCGTTACGCTATAACGAAAATAGTTTCGATTCTAATTTGACCTCGATACTTACCTTTTATGCTTATACTATGTTAGGTATTGACGCCGACACCTTTTCACCAAAAGGCGGAGAAGTTTTTTATAAACAAGCCGAAAATGTAATCAATATTTCACAGCAAAGTGGCTATCTAGGTTGGAATAAAATTGACGGCAACGGTTCGCGTTACGAGCTTAACGAAAATCTTTTATCGCCTGTTTATGTCGAGTTTCGCAGTGCGCTGTACCAATACCATCGCGACGGTTTGGACATTATGTACACCAGCTCCGAAGCCGGCAAAAAAGCCATAGCCAATGCTATTTTAAGACTTCAAAAAATTTATGATGCCCGTCCAAACGCCTTTATTTTAAGGGTTTTTACCGATACTAAAGCGGATGAAATTGTTACAATTTTTTCTGAAGGTACTACTTTTGATGTAACGCCTTTACGCGATGTTCTGTTAAAAATTTCGCCTTATAACAATTCGAAGTGGAAAAATATTAAAAATTAGAACATTTATTTTTTCAATTTTGATTTGTGTTCTACTTGTAATGACTATTTTTACGAGGCTAAAAAAAGGGTATTGTGCTCGCATCGCTATCAATAAATAATTTTGTTTTAATAGATTCACTTCAAATTAATTTTGAAGGTAATCTATCGATTATTACTGGAGAGACGGGCGCGGGAAAGTCTATTTTACTAGGCGCTTTAAGTCTCGTTTTAGGCGAAAGAGCCGATACTACCAAAATTAAAAACAAAGAACAAAAATGTGTAATAGAAGCAGTTTTTAAAATTAAAAATTATCATCTAGCACCTTTTTTTGAAGCTAATGATCTAGATTATCAAGACGAAACTTTAATACGACGTGAAATTTTACCCAATGGTAAATCAAGAGCTTTTATTAACGATACGCCCATTGTTTTAGGGACTTTACAAGAATTAAGTCGGTTTTTAATCGATGTACATTCACAACAAGATGCGTCAAATCTTAACGATTCAGAATTTCAATTCCAATTTATTGACAGTTTAGCAAAAACACAAGTTGAGCTTTTAAATTATACCGAATCATTAAGTCAGTTAAAACATTTAGAAAAAGAATTACAGTCATTAAAGGATACACAAAATCAAAAGCAATTAGCTTATGACTACAATTTGTTTGTTTATAATGAACTCTTAAATGCCAAATTAAAAGAAGGCGAATTAGAAGCGTTAGAAACGACTATAGAGACATTAGAACACACCGATTTAATTGTGCAATCGCTTAGTGCTGCTATTCTTTTAGCCGAAGCTGATGAGGTTGGATTACTAGAAATGTTGCGAAAATACAAATTGGCTTTTGAAAGTATTTCGCGGTACGACGCCAATTTTTCTGAGCACGCCAATCGCATCAATAGCTTAAAAATAGAATTTGACGATTTGCATAGCGAGGTTTTAAATTATCAAGAAAGTATCAATTTAGATCCGCAAGAACTAATTGTCAAGCAAGACCGATTGAATCTATTGAATTCGTTGTTACAAAAACATCATTTGTCTGCTGTTTCCGATTTGATCTTGAAGCGAGATGATTTGGCAAACGATATTGAATTGGTAGAAAATGCTGAAGCCGAATTATCAGAAAGGTCAAACCAAATCCAAAAATTAAAAGATGACTTGTTAAAAGTCGGACAGCAAATACATCAAAAACGGCAAACTATTATTCCGAAATTGCAAAAAGATTTAGAGCAATATTTGCATCAATTAGGTATGCAAAATGCCCGTTTTTCAATCCGTTTAACGGAGACAAAACAATTTTTTAATAACGGCATTGACCAACTAGATTTTTTATTTAGCGCCAATCAGGGAGTTGATTTTGGAAAAATAACAAAAGTTGCTTCGGGAGGCGAACGCTCGCGGATTATGTTGGCTATTAAGGCTATTTTGTCGAATTACAGCAACTTACCAACCATCATTTTTGATGAAATTGATACAGGTGTTTCGGGAGAAGTAGCCAATACTGTTGGCGTAATTTTACAAGAAATGGCAAAAAATATGCAGGTAATAGCCATTTCGCATTTGCCACAAATTGCCGCTAAAGGTGTTTACCATTACAAGGTTTATAAAGAAGTTATTGAAAATGATACCGTAACACATTTAAAATTACTTACTGCCGCGGAGCGCATTGTAGAAATTGCCGAAATGTTGGGAGGCAAAACACAAACAGCATCAGCAATTATGCATGCAAAGACGCTATTGAAGTAAAAAACTTTATATTTGTCGAAAATTTAAAAAAAATCTAAATACAGTAGCTATGTACAATTTATTAAAAGGTAAAAGAGGAATTATTTTTGGGGCTTTAGATGCTAATTCTATCGCTTGGAAAACAGCAGAACGCATCCACGAAGAAGGTGGTACATTCGTTTTAACCAATGCACCAATCGCTATGAGAATGGGGACAATTGGAGAGTTAGCTGCAAAAACGAGTTCTCAAATTATTCCTGCCGATGCGACTTCGGTTGCAGATTTAGAAAATTTGGTTCAAAAAGCTACTGAAATCTTAGGTGGAAAATTAGACTTTGTTTTACATTCAATAGGCATGTCGGTTAACGTTCGAAAAGGGATGCATTATACAGCCGAAAATTACGAATTTACAGCCAAAGGTTGGGATGTTTCGGCCTTGTCGTTTCACAAAGTGATGAGTGTACTGTATAAACAAAAAGCGATGAATGAATGGGGGAGTATTGTAGCGTTAACCTATATGGCCGCTCAACGCGTTTTCCCTGATTATAATGATATGGCCGATAATAAAGCATATTTAGAATCGGTAGCTCGTAGTTTTGGCTATTTCTTTGGTCGCGATTTTAAAGTGCGCGTCAATACCATTTCTCAATCGCCGACACCAACTACTGCTGGAACTGGTGTTAAAGGTTTTGATGGCTTTTTTGCTTATGCCGATAAAATGTCGCCCTTAGGCAATGCCACCGCCCAAGAATGTGCCGATTACACCATTTCGTTGTTCTCTGACTTGACCAAAAAAGTAACGCTCCAAAATCTTTATCACGATGGTGGATTTTCAAATATGGGTGTTAGCAATATGGTGATGGATACTTTTATGGAAAACCAGTAAATAACAAACTAACGCGTTATAAAAGTTCAAAATTGATTTTTTTATTAATAAGTGGGTTAAATAGTTGGTTTTAAGTAAACTTTGTTTTAGATTTGAGCTACTAAAATTTAATAGCCATGAAAAAAATTACTTTTACAATGGTAATGTTACTTGTTACCATTAACATTAATTCTCAAACACTCACTTATGCACCAACTTGGCCTAGCGCCACTTGGTCTATTACCGGTGATTATAGCGCTGGTAATTTATTGCTAAATCCAACAACATCCGTTTCAAGTTTTAAATTTAATGACGGTATGGTTGCGCATACTGGAGATGCTATTTTTTTAGAATCTCCTGAAATAGATTTACGAGCTGCTTTTACAGCAAAAGAAACTGCATTGAAAATAAGTTTAAATATAGCTTTTGCAACAACAGCACAAACTCCTGAAACAATAGGTTTACAATACTATGATGCTGATGACGCTACTTGGAAAAACATGCCGCAAGCTTCACCACAATCTGGAGAAATGGCAGGAGATTATATCAATTGTGTTACTGGTGCAATTGATTTGTATTTTGATTTTAAATTATTTACAACGAATCAGCAACAACATTTTAAATTCCGTTTCTACTATAATGATGGTGGTTTATCTCAAGGAAAAGGTATCTGTATGAGTGCACCAATGGTAACATCAATTGGAGGTTGTACTGCGCCTACTTCATTAAGTACATCAAATTTGGGTTATGACTCTGTAAGTATCGGTTGGATTGCTCATAACTCTGAAACACAATGGGAGGTTGAATATGGTGCACAAAACTTCACACTTGGAACTGGAATATCTCAACAAACAAATCAAAATCCTAACAGAATAACTGGTTTAAGTCAACAAACAAGTTATGATGTTTATGTTCGCGCAGATTGTAAAACTGTTAACTCTGGAGGTGAATTCTATAGCGATTGGTCTAGTAAACTAAATTTTACAACAACGAGTTCTTGTGAAGCTGTCAGCGGGTTTACGGCTCCTTCCATAACTAGCAATTCAATCTCGGTAAAGTGGGCCTCTACTGGTAATGAGAGCTCTTGGACTGTTGAAGTAGGAAAGACGGGATATACAAGAGGAGTTGATTCTTTTTTTAATGTTATTGCAAATTCTCCCAGTACTACAATGTATGGACTAAGCCCTGATACTACTTATGACTTTTATATACAAGTTAATTGTGGAAATGAAAATTACAGTACTTGGGTTGGTCCTTTTACGTATACAACTTCTGCTGCTACATCAAGTATTGGTTGGGCTAATTTACAATACCCGGGAACAGGAACTATAAATTTGGGTGAAAACTTTACGGTATATGCACAAGTTTATATTAATGGCATTACAAATAGCCAAGGTCAAGGTAGTGGTGTTCGCGCTTGGATAGGTTATAGTACTGCCGACACCAATCCTAATACTTGGACCAACTGGGTTGAAGCTTCTTATAATATAGATAATGGCAATAATGATGAATACATGGCCAATATAGGAGCTATTATTCCAGTTGATGGCAACTATTATTACGCGAGCCGTTTCCAATATGGACAAGGCGATTATAGCTATGGCGGTTTTAGTTTAGGTACTGGAAATTTTTGGGATGGTAGTGGTTATGTCTCGGGACAATTAACCATAAATCGGACTTTTTCAAAATGGTCAACACAAACAAGTCCATTAGGTTCTCAAATTTTGGGTAAAGTCCAGTTTGTCAGTTCAACCGAAGGTTGGATAACCGCTGGTAATGGTCAATTACTTCATACGCTAGATGCCGGTACCAACTGGTCTGTTGTTGATCCTACCCCATCAGAAACCGATTGGATTTTGTCAAACCCTGCTGGTGCTATGTTTTGGTTAAACCAAACACACGGTTGGGTTATCAGTACGTTAGGCACGGAGTTTGCAAATAGTATGGGTGCTGTTTTACATTATACCACAGATGGTGGTGCCAATTGGACCAGTAAAGTTATCTCTAATGTTGCCCATGTAGTTGGTGTTCAGGTTCAATTTTTTGATGCTGATAATGGTTGGTTATCTACATATAATACAATGGGCATGAATAGCGATATATACACCTCTTCCGATGGTGGCGCAAACTGGACTCTTGTAAGCACAGGAACAGGAGGTGGTCTTCTTTATTTTCTAGATGCTAATAATGGTTGGAGAATTATGACTACAGGTGGAAGTGCGCCTTATACCATAGAACATTCTACTGATGGTGGAAATAATTGGACACTTCAATATACTGATAATAACAGTGGAAATTATAACGCCATGTTTTTTATTGATGCTAACAATGGCTGGGTTGTAGGTGATAATGATAAAATTCTTAAAACTTCTGATGGCGGTGCTAATTGGATTCCAATAAACAATACTGGTTTGCCGATAGGTGGAAATAATTTTAAGGCTCTATTTTTTAACAATGTAAATGTTGGACGCATCGCTGCTGGTGGTGATGATAATCGAAATTCATCAATTCTCTATACTGCCGATGGCGGAACAACTTGGGAAATACAACCACTAGCACTCGCACCAAGTGTAGGTAAATCTAATAACGGAAGTGCTTCTAAAACACAAGTTAACAATGATACTGCTGATATTTTTAGTATTTATTTTGTGGATGAGTTAAATGGCTGGTATGTTGC
>JAVHOP010000135.1:12045-27071 GCA_036170135.1 Flavobacteriaceae bacterium
CTGCTGATATTTTTAGTATTTATTTTGTGGATGAGTTAAATGGCTGGTATGTTGCCGAAAATGGACAAATTGTCCATACTACTGGAGATCCACTTAGTGTTCAACAAAATAATTTAAGCGCGATTGAAGGTTTTAGTTTTTATCCAAATCCAGTTCAAGATTATTTAAATTTAAATGCCAATCAAAAGATAGATCAGGTTGAAGTTTATAACCTACTTGGTCAACAATTGTTGCAGGTAAAACCAAATTTAAGTACGTATCAGTTAAAATTAAATAACATAAAATCAGGACTTTATTTTATAAAAGTACAAACTGCAGGCAAAACTGGAACTTTCAAAATACTAAAACAATAAAATTTTTAAAAATTAAATTTTAAAAGCCCTCAAATTTTGAGGGCTTTTTCTTTCTTCAACTTTTAATAAGTATCTTTGATTTTACAAAATCAACAAACTTGCAAGATTTATATTTTTCAATCATCATTCCGGTTTACAATCGCCCAACTGAAGTTGATGAACTTCTTGAAAGTTTGGTTCAGCAAGACTTTGAACATGGTTTTGAAGTCGTCATAATTGAAGATGGCTCAAAACATAAAGCCGATAAGCTTATTGAAAAATATCAAAATCAATTAACTATTAATTACTTTTTTAAAGAAAATTCAGGTCCGGGTTTAAGCCGAAATTACGGTATGCTACACGCTTTAGGTAATTATTTTATCATTTTAGATTCCGATGTTATCTTGCCAAAACAATATTTATTAGCTATTAAAAAAGCATTAAATCATAATTACACCGATGCTTTTGGCGGTGCTGATGCGGCACATCAATCGTTTACTGTTATTCAAAAAGCCATTAATTACAGTATGACTTCAGTTTTAACAACAGGCGGATTAAGAGGTCGTAAAAATGGTATTGGCAAATTTCAACCGCGCAGTTTTAATATGGGTTTATCTAAAAATGCCTTTGAAATTACAGGCGGATTCGGTAAACAACGCATCGGCGAAGACATTGATTTAACCTTTAGATTGTGGCAAAATGGCTTCGAAACCCAGTTTATTGAGCAAGCTTTTGTCTATCACAAAAGGCGCGCTAATTTTGAACAATTTTTTAACCAAACATACAGTTTTGGCAAAGCACGTCCCATTTTAAATCGGCAACATCAACATACGGCAAAACCGACTTATTGGTTTCCGAGTATTTTCCTTATCGGATTTTTGCTGAGTCTCATTTTATTCCCATTTTATAAGGGTTTTACAGTGCTATTTGCCTTTTATCTAGCGTGTGTAATGTTACATGCGGCGATTAAAAATAGAAATATTTTAGTTGGCTTTTTAAGTCTTTTTTCTACATTAATCCAATTTTTTGGCTATGGATTTGGTTTTTTGCAATCGCAATTTAAGCTGCACATTTTGGGCAAAACTGCCAAGCAGACATTTCCAAACATGTTTCGTTAAAAGCCAATTCTAAATTCTTATTTTTGCTAAAAAATTACAATAGATGATCTACGCTAAAAATATACTCGAAACTATTGGTAATACGCCTTTAGTTAAACTCAATAAAATTGTTGCAGAAGTTGACGCCTTGGTCTTAGCAAAGGTCGAAACCTTTAATCCAGGCAACTCAGTAAAAGACCGGATGGCGGTAAAAATGATTGCCGACGCTGAGGCTGATGGTCGTTTAAAACCAGGCGGAACTATTATTGAAGGCACTTCGGGCAATACTGGTATGGGTTTGGCGCTAGTAGCTACCTTAAAAGGTTATAAATTGATTTGTGTAATGGCCGATAAACAATCTAAAGAAAAGGTCGATATTTTGCGAGCCGTTGGTGCCGAAGTAGTAGTTTGTCCTACTGATGTTGATTCAGCCGACCCGCGGTCATATTATTCTGTTTCAAAACGATTAGCAGAAGAAATTCCGAATTCATGGTATGTCAATCAGTACGATAATCCGTCAAATGCTTTGGCGCATTACGAAAGTACGGGTCCAGAAATCTGGCATCAAACCGATGGGAAGGTTACTCATTTTATATCAGGAGTTGGCACAGGTGGCACCATTTCGGGAGTTGGTAAATTTTTAAAAGAACAAAATCCAAATATTAAAATCTGGGGAATTGATACCTATGGTTCGGTATTTAAAAAATATCACGAAACTGGTATTTTTGATGAAAACGAAATCTATTCCTACGTTACCGAAGGGATTGGCGAAGATATCTTACCAAAAAATGTCAACTTCGATATTATTGACGGATTTACCAAAGTAACCGATAAAGATGGCGCCCTTTACACTAGAAAATTAGCTTTAGAAGAAGGCATTTTTGTGGGGAATTCAGCTGGATCTGCTGTAAAAGGCCTGTTGCAATTAAAAGACCATTTTAAACCAGATGATGTGGTGGTGGTGCTATTCCACGATCACGGCAGCCGTTATGTAGGTAAAATGTTTAATGATGATTGGATGCGTTTACACGGATTTATTGAGGATAAGTTGACTAATGCTGCCGACCTAATTCACGGTCACAAAAAACGCCCTTTAGTAAAAGTAAGAACCGAAGAATTGGTTCAGCACGCTATCGAAAGGATGCGAAAATATCAAATATCTCAAATTCCGGTAATCGATTCATCTGGATTTGTAGGTTCTGTTGACGAAGGGAACTTATTGAAACTCTATTTTTACGATAAAAATATTGCCGATAAGCCCATTAAAGAAGTCATGCAAATGCCGTTTCCCATCATCAATTTAAACACAAATATTGAAGAGATTACCAAATTGATGAATAAAGGCCATCAAGCAATTTTGGTTGCACTCGAAGAAGGCGGTTATGACATTATAACCAAACACGATATTGTAAGTGCCATTCATTAATTGTATTTTAGTTTTTTCATTTTAGCTTTTTTATTGATAAACAATTTCTTAAATGAGAATTAAAGTTTATTTTAGATAAAATTTTTATAACATCATAATAATTAATTTTCTAAAATAATATGAAGGAAGACTTTTTACATTATATCTGGAAATTACAACTATTAAAGCAAGAAAACTTAATAAATTCTGATAAAGAAACTTTGGTAATTATCAACCAAGGTCAGCAAAATTTTAATTCTGGTCCCGACTTTTTTAATGCAAAAATTAAAATTAACGGACAAATTTGGGCGGGAAATGTAGAAATTCACGTGAAGTCATCCGATTGGTATGTACATCATCACGAGCGAGATATCAATTACGATTCGGTTATTTTGCACGTCGTTTGGGAGCACGATATGCCTATTTTTAGAAAGGGAAATGACACCATCCCAACATTAGTTTTAAGAGATTTTATCTCAGATGAAATTTTAGACAATTATCACAAACTCATGAATAATGCAATAACTTGGATTAATTGTGAGAAGCACATAGCACAAGTTGATAATTTTGTTTTAAACAATTGGTTAGAATACCTTTATATTGAAAGAGTGGCGCAAAAATCTGTTTTAATTTCCGATTTATTGCGAGTTACTAACAATGATTGGGAAGCAGTGCTGTTTATTTTATTGGCTAAAAATTTTGGACTCAAGGTAAATGGTCAAGCATTTTTTAATTTCGCAAAAGCGATTGATTTTAAAGTACTCAGAAAAATTAGACATAACATGGTAGATCTTGAAGCCTTGCTGTTTGGCGAAGCTAAGTTGCTTGAAAAAGAAGCCGAATCTCCCTATTATTTTCAATTGCAAAAAAGTTACACCTATTTAAAAAGCAAGTTTAATTTGAAATCAGAATTTGAGGGCAACATACAGTTTTTTAGGTTGCGACCCGATAATTTTCCAACGATTAGGTTAGCGCAACTAGCTGCTTTATATCATCATAACGAAACGCTATTTTCTAAACTAATGCCTTTAAAAAAAATTGAAGCTATTTATAAGTCTTTTGATTTTAATTGCAGTCAATTTTGGCAAAATCATTATACTTTTCAGTCTGAAACAAAATCATTACGTCAAAAAAAATTAAACAAAACTTTTATTGACTTATTGATAATTAACACTTTAATACCAGTTCAATTTATGTATTATAAGAGTCAAGGTAAAGCTATTGGCGAAGATATTATAAAATTGATGCGCCAATTAAAACCCGAAAAAAATAGCATCATCACGCAGTTTAATTTATTGGGAGTTATTGCACAAACAGCTTTCGAATCGCAAGCTTTACTACAATTAAAAAATGAATATTGTAAAAACAAAAATTGTTTGCAATGTCAAATCGGAAATGAAATTTTAAAAGGTAAGCATGCAAATGCCTGAAAAACCTATTAGAATTACTTATTAAATATGCGTAATTTTACCTTTTAAACAAAGCTTTATTAATGGTTTATTCATCAAAACTTTTAGCACAATTATTTGCGCAAATTTGTGTTGAAAATAAGATTTTAAATTGTGTTATTTCTCCTGGTTCTCGCAATGCGCCACTTATTATTTCCTTTACAGCATATTCCGAAATAAAATTCTATCAAATTGTAGATGAACGTTGTGCGGCGTTTTTTGCTTTAGGTTTGGCACAACAAATGCAAGAGCCTGTAGTGATTTTTTGCACATCGGGTTCGGCATTGCTCAATTATTATCCGGCGCTAGCCGAAGCGTTTTATAGCAATATTCCGTTAATTGTGGTATCAGCTGATAGGCCAAGCAATAAAATTGATATTGGCGACGGACAAACAATTCGTCAAAAAAATGTGTTTATAAATCACAGTTTGTACAATGCTAATTTGGTTGAAGGTGATTCTAAAGTAGATTACAATTGTTCCGAAATCTTAAAAGCAATACAAACCTCCATTCTTAAAAAAGCTCCTGTTCATATAAATATTCCATTTGAAGAACCCTTGTATGATATGGTTTATGAACTGAAATTGCCAGCTTATCTAAACTTAAAAGTCGATTTAAATTTAGAAACTCAGCACCAAAACAAAGCAAAACTTGCAATAAAAGACTGGAATAACAGCTTCAAAAAAATGATTTTAGTTGGTGTTAATCAGCCAAATAAAAAGCTAAATGCACTTTTAGAGACCTTGTCTGCAGATCCGTCTGTGATAATTTTAACCGAAACAACTTCTAATGTTTATCATTCTAATTTTGTCAATACTATAGATAATCTTATTTTTTCCTTATCGGATAATCAATTTGAAACTTTAAAACCAGATTACTTATTAACGCTAGGGGGGATGGTAGTTTCTAAACGGATTAAACAATTTTTAAGAACATTTAAACCGAATTATCATTGGCATCTTTCAGAATATAGTGCGCCCGACACTTATTTTTGTTTAACCGGTCAAATAGAGATGCCTTCAACTGATTTTTTTAAAGAATTAATCGGCAATAAGAAAGCAGTTAATAGTTATTTTAAAACAGATTGGCTCAATCGCAAAACTGTTGTAGAGCAGGCACATAACGATTTTATGAAAACGGTTCCGTATTCCGATTTAGCTGTGTTTAATGAGATAAATAAGGCTTTGCCGAAAAACTGTAATTTGCAATTAGCGAACAGTTCGGTAATTAGGTACTCGCAATTATTTCATATAGATAAAAGTATAAAAGTGTTTTGCAACCGCGGTACCAGTGGCATTGACGGCAGTACTTCAACGGCTATTGCAGCTGCTTGCGCTGTAAAAGAACCGACTGTTTTTATAACGGGCGATTTGAGTTTCTTTTACGATAGCAATGCACTGTGGAATAATTATATCCCCAAAAATTTTAAAATTATTTTAATCAACAATGGAGGTGGTGGCATTTTTAGGATTCTTCCGGGTCCACAATCTACCAACGCCTTAGACTTTTTTGAAGCGCCACATCATTTAACTGCTGAGCATTTGTGTAAAATGTATGGATTTAATTACGATGTTGTCTTTAACCTTGACGGATTAATAACGTCTCTAGACAAATTTATGAGTATTAAAAAAGGTCCCAGTTTGCTCGAAATTCAAACGCCGAGAACCTTAAACGATAAGGTTTTAAAAGATTATTTTAAGATATTAGCTTAGCTTAAAGCTTTAAAAAATTACGCAAACCTTTAGAAAGTGCATCTTTATGAACCATCACTGAAATGAATTTCATTTTAGCAAAATCCTGACTCATATAAACATAACCACTATTTGCGGCATCAGTTCCCCAAGAATTTTTTACTTTATAATAGGTCTTTCCATTTTGGTCGGTTAACATACCGGTAATATGCATTAAATGGTCGTCAGTAGTGCTGTAATTTTCAAAGTTCTGCTGACGCGATAATTGTGTAACATCTTGTTCTTTAACAATTTCTGTTAAACTTTTTTCGTTTTCTATCGCGTTCAGGGGCAATACAGCGATGCCATACTTTGAAGAGAATGTCAGTTCAGAAACATCCACATCTAAAGCAACCGTAAAGCCATTTGCTAATGCGGTATTAATAACATTCATCATCTCGTTTATTGGAACATTGTAAAAACTGCCATTAGAAAAGTTATCAGGAATGTTTAAAATGAATTTTGAATAAAAAGGTTTTTGGGTAAAAGATGTAATACTCACATAGTTATCTGGATTAAACTTGGTGTAAGTAGCAAAAGTTTTTGGCGTATATAGATTGTTTTCATAGTTAAACGAAATCGGGTTTTTGCCAATATAAGTATCTAAAATATGATTGATTTCTGTTTGCCATTCTTGCGCACCTTTTTTGCTATCACTTTTAATATAATCGTCTAATGTATTTTTTAATAGCGCGAACATTTTTTCATGATTATAGGAGTCTTGACCGTTTAATAAACCGGAATAGACGTTTCTGGGAACGATTCCAAATTCACTAATAGCATTGTTTACATCGTGAGCCAAACCACCTTCACTAAATTGTGCGGTTCCTTGTCGCATTACATAATTCCACGCTTTTAATAGATAAGTATTTCTAACAAAATACATTTCAGAAACATCTATATCCATGCCACTAAGTCGCTTAATTTCCGATTCTACAAAAGATGTTGTAGCAAAACTCCAACAAGTACCTGTAACACCTTGGTTTTTAACTGAAGTAGCCGAAATATCTTTTACGGGTGTAAATTGATATTTTTGAGCAATAGTTGAGGCGCTTATTGTAAATACAACAAATAATAGCAATAGTTTTTTCATGATGAGATGGTTTGTTAATAATAAATTTAATCTTTTTCTATGGTACCGCCTCGTTTTTTGACAACGCGGTCAATATTTTCGTAAAAAGCATCTAGATTTGGATCGCTTTGATCCATTTTGGCATAACCCATTTTATAATATTTTAGGGCATCTTTAAATTTATTTCCAGTTTCATAGTACAAACCAATATAGTAGTAGCCTAAAGGTGAATTGGGAAAAATACGCAAGATCATTTTGCCAAATTCATTGAGGTAAGCTCCATTAGACTTATCGATAATAAGCGGCTCTATGCGCAAAATGTCTTTTTGTCTGATTTCGATATTGGTTCCAAAAAAATATTCAATTTCGACGTATTTTTTCTCTAAATAGGCAATGGCATCAGGTGGTTCCATCGATGATATAACCGATTCAAATTCTTCTTGGCTAATGGGTCCATACATCTTATAAATAAAAGCTAGTGCACTTGGAATGGCTAAACCAATTGAGGCTGTATAAGTTACCTCGTCAAATAAAACCATTTTATGATTTATAAATGAATTTTTATAGGTATCTAACAAGGTATTCATACCTAAAATGCGGTCTTGCTTTTCTTTTGAATTATAAGAACCTGAACTCAAATAGTAGTAAGTAGGAATGTTAATACTCGGAATTTTATTCTTAATCAGTGCCGCCATACCGTCGGCATAGCTAGGGTTTAAGTTGATAAAAGCATTAAAAATAGACTGGTCTTTTACAAAAAAATAGTTGATAAAATTGGCGGTTAATGATTTTCCAACAAGCGTTTTAAAAGGAGATAGGTGGTAATGATCATCAAAATACGGCAATAATTCTAAGTCTATAAAGTTTTTAAAATCTTCGGCTAAATGTGTAGGTAAGCTGGTTGTTGGCTCATAGGCGCAATCTTCGTTTCTTGTATCAATTTGAGAAATACCCACAATAATTTGTTCGGGAGCTTCTTGATTTTGCGCAAATAATTTGGAGTTGGCCACATATACATCAAATAAATCTTCGGCATCTAAAATTACAGCCAGCGGAAAAACTTTTGTTGAATCTTGTTGGTATGAAGGTGGAATATAAATTTTTATATTCCGATATTGTTGAAGTATCTTAGATTCAAAATTTAGACTGCTAATTTGTGCAAAAATAGGTTGTAATAGCAACAAAAAAATGAGTTTAAGGAAGCCTGATTTCATATATAAATTTTAAAAGGGAAAGTTACTAAAATTTTTTTAGTAAAATCAATAGTGATATCTTTACAATCCTAAAAATAAAGAGATGACAAAAAGAAAATGGACTTCTATAAAAGAGTATGAGGATATCAAGTTTGAATTTTTTGAAGGCATTGCCAAAATTACCATAAACCGCCCTGAAGTTTATAATGCTTTTCGCCCCGAAACCAATTTTGAAATGCTTGACGCGATGGATATTTGCCGCGAACGTCCAGAAATTGATATTATTATTTTTACCGGAATTGGCGATAAAGCGTTTTGCGCCGGAGGTGACCAAAATGTAAAAGGCGTTGGCGGGTATATTGGCAAAGATGGCATTCCGCGTTTAAACGTGCTCGATTTACATCGAAAAATTCGTGAAATTCCGAAGCCGGTTATTGCTATGGTCAATGGATATGCCATTGGTGGCGGTCATGTGTTACATGTAGTTTGCGATTTGACCATTGCTTCAGAAAATGCTAAATTTGGTCAAACCGGACCTAAAGTGGGTAGTTTTGACGGCGGCTTTGGCTCATCGTATTTGGCGCGAATTGTCGGTCAGAAAAAGGCGCGCGAAATCTGGTTTTTATGCGAACAATATACCGCCCAAGAAGCTTTAGATATGGGATTGGTAAATAAAGTTGTCCCGTTTAAAGACTTAGAAGACACTACAGTGGCTTGGTGTAAAATCATGCAAAAACGGTCGCCTATGGCTTTGCGTATGATTAAACGTTCGCTTAACGCGGAGTTGGATGGTCAACATGGTTTGATGCAATTGGCCGGCGATGCTACTTTAATGTTTTATATGATGGAAGAAGCGCAAGAAGGTAAAAAAGCCTTTTTAGAAAAACGCGATCCCAATTTTAAACAGTTTCCAAAGTTTCCTTGATAAATAAACCTAACGTTCACCCTGAGAGCAGTCGAAGGGCTTTATAATATTTAACCTAATGAAAATAATTTGCATCGGGCGTAATTACGCCGAACACATTCAAGAACTACAAAACGAACGACCTAAAGAACCGGTTATTTTTTTAAAACCAGATTCGGCTATTCAACCAAAAAAGACACCTTTTTTTATTCCCGCTTTTACGGATGAAATCCATTATGAAGTCGAAATTTTGGTTAAAATAAATAAAGTCGGCAAATTTATTGAATCAAAATTTGCACCTAAATACTACGATGAAATCGGTTTGGGAATAGATTTTACAGCGCGCGCTTTACAAAGTCAGCTCAAGGCAAAAGGCTTACCTTGGGAAAAAGCCAAAGCCTTTGATGGAAGTGCCGTGATTGGTGATTTCTATCCAAAAGAACAATTTGATTTGAGCGCTATCAAATTTCAATTAGTTAAAAATGGAGAAACTGTTCAAGATGGCAATTCAAAATTGATGCTTTGGACAATTGATGATTTAATTAGCTATGTCTCACAATTTTTTACACTTAAAAAAGGGGATATCATTTTTACGGGTACACCAGCAGGTGTGGGACCAGTACATCCTAATGATGAATTAGTTGGAGTATTAGAAGGTAAAAAAGCTTTCGAAATAAAGATAAAATAAAGCATAATTGTGTTATGAATTCATCAATCATTATAAAATCTGCTGAAACTGATGGCGAATTAACACAAATTCTCAAGTTGCAAACCACCAATCATGTTACCAATGTATCGGCAGGTCAAAAAATAACCGACGGATTTGTAACCGTACAGCACAACTTAACACTTTTAAGGCAAATGCATGTGTTGGCGCCTCAAATTATTGCGGTTGACAAAAATCAGGTGGTAGGATATGCTTTGTCGATGTTGACAACATTCAGTCAAAAAATTCCAGTTTTAGAGCCCATGTTTGATGTTTTTTTCGGTTTGTCTTATCAAGAAAAACCTCTATCTAATTATCGCTATTATGTGATGGGTCAAATTTGTATTGATAGTCATTATAGAGGGCAAGGATTGTTTCAAAAATTATATGCAAAACACAAAGAACTTTTTTCAAAGCAATTTGATTGTTGTCTAACCGAAGTATCGGTAAACAATCCACGTTCTTTAAATGCTCATCAACATGTTGGATTTAAAACCATTCATACTTATACTGATGAACAAGATACTTGGAATATTATGATTTGGGATTGGCGGTGAATTAAATTTGCAGACACAGCTTGCAAATCCTCGCCAACAAATGAAATTTTTACATTTCTATAAGCTTTCGGGCTTTTTATGATAATAGAGAGTTATCAATAAAATAGCCAATAAAATAACAGCACCCAGCTGATGCAAAATACCCAAACTTACAGGAACCGAATTAATTAAAGTGAAAATTCCCAATCCGAATTGTAAAAAAACCATCCCAAGTAAAAACATGTTGCAATTCTGTTGTTCTTTTGTGAGCTGATATTTTTTACTTCTTAAAAAGTAGTAAATAAATAGAATAACTAGGGTAGCCCCCCTCAACTACCGAGAGCATCCATGATCGTGTTTTAAATTGTACCCGAGCGAGACTCTAAAGATTTGAAATTAAACCAAATGGTACAGCCTAATAAGCCATTACAATTTTACAAAAACAAAAAGCCCGCAATTTGCGGGCTTTTAAATCACTTATTATTTAAGATTGCCAATTTTTAACTATTGAAAAATGATTATTAGTCGCCAGACAATCGGTAAGACAAACTTAAAATAATTTGTTTGGGTCTTGAGTCTAAACGATAGGTGTCATGAGATATATTATTATCAATGAATAGGGCTTCATTGCTGCTAAACCCTCTTTCATATCTCACATCAAATCCCAACCTTCCAAGGTCTAAAGCCGCTCCAAAATTATAACCAACAGTAAAATCGCTGGCAATTTTGTCATACGTAATACCTTTAAAATTATTATCTAAAGTATATTGAAAAGCAGGTCCTGCAAATACACTTAGAGGTCCTATTACTTTTAAGCCAAGTAAAACAGGCATATCTAATCTTGAGATTTTATAATCTTCAGAACTACCAGTATTTAGCGTATAGGCACTCGTGGTTTTTGTATAGACTAACTCTGGTCTTAAATAAAAGGGTCCCAAGTTTAATTTGCCATAAAAACCAATATTATAACCAGATTTGCCATTCCCTTTATTATCGATAATGGTATTGGTATCATTTTTTAGTGATCCGTTAGAGTTATAACTTAATCCACCTTTTATTCCAAAACCACTTTGTGCATTTGCGAAAAATATAGTGGAAAGTAAAGCAATTGAGAGAACTAAAATTTCTTTTTTCATAATTTTTACTTTTAAACTGTGGCTTAATTGCCACAATTATTAATCTAACAAAGGTGAAGGATATTGTTAAGACAGCAGTTGTATAATTCTTTAAGTAAGTTGCAAAATTCACAGATTGAATCAAATTAAAAATGATAACCTAACAACCTCGTTGGTGCGAGCATCCTTTGCTCGTGCCATAAAAGTTTAAGGATTAAGTAAACACGAGCGAGATGTTCGCGCGGAAATGTTTTCCGTGCGTGTATAAAAATAGCACGGATTAAAAATCCGTGCTATCGGGTATTTCAAAAAAAAAATTAATATTGCTGTTACACCTTTACAGGCTTTCTATGATAATATAAGGTAACCAATAAAATTGCCAGCAACACCACGGCGCCCAGTTGGTGCAAAACGCCTAAACTAACCGGAACGGAATTGATGAGTGTGAAAATGCCTAATCCGAATTGCAAAAAAACCATCCCAAGTAAAAACATATTGCAATTCTGTTGTGCTTTTGTGAGCCGATACTTTTTACTTCTTAAAAAGTAGTAAATAAATAGAATAACTAGGGTAGCACCAAGCCAACGGTGAATAAATTGTACGAGCATGTGGTTTTCTACCAAACTTAAAAATCCATTTTCTTTAAAGGAATCAATCGCTATTTGCGGAAGCCATTCCGAACCCATTTTAGGATAAGTAGGATAGATATAACCTGCTTTTAATCCGGCGGTAAAAGCACCGTAAATAATTTGCAGACTTAAAATTGCCAATAACCACTTTAGAGTTATGTTTAATTTGGGATAGTAAACAGTTGTTTTTTTAGTTCCCTCAAAAGTTTCGGAAGTTAAAATAGGTAAGGCAGTCCATAAAATATATCCGAAAAGAAATAAAGCCGTAACCAAATGTAAGGCTAACCTAAAATGACTCACACTTGGACGGTTTATCAAGCCACTTTTAACCATAAACCACCCAATAAATCCCTGTAATCCGCCAAGAAAGAAGATAACAATTAAATGTTTGAGCAGTTTTTTATCGTAAAGTTTTTTAGTGAAATAAAACCATAAAAAGGGAAATAGAAAAACAAATCCGATAAGGCGTCCGATAAAGCGGTGGATGAATTCCCACCAAAAAATGGATTTAAAATCATCTAAAGTAAAGTTGTAATTAAATTTAATATATTCGGGTGAGGTTTTATAATGATTGAATTCAGTTTGCCAATCGGCAGCATTAAGTGGTGGTACGATTCCAGAAATAGGATTCCATTTTACCATAGATAATCCAGAGTGAGTTAAGCGGGTAATACCACCAATCACTACCATTGCGATGACTAAAACCGCTCCTAAAATAAGCCAATAACCAACAATTTTTGAAGTTTTAGTTTGCATATCAATATTTTGGTCAAAGATAAATAAAATGAGAAGTTTAAGTTTAAAATCGGACATTAAAGTGCAAAAAAAAGCGGGAATATGTCAATATTCCCGCTTATAAATATTTTAGAAAAATGTATTAAAATCCGAAACCAAAGCCGAGGTTAAAGATAATCAAACCACTTGAGCTAATTCCCGGGATATTAGGGATATCTTCAGAACCCTCTTGTGGCGTTCCGTTAACATTACCATGAATAATTACTTTATCAGGAACGGTTCCAAAACCATAGCCCACTTCAGTCCTCATATAAAAAGTACGTCCCATTTTTAAACCTAATTTAGCATTGATGGTGTTTATAGTTAAGCTACCGGTAGCTTCGCCTGTAAAGGTTTGACCGTTTGAAGTTTGTGAATCGGTGTACGTTCCGTCAAGATTAAAACTTCCATAAGCAAAAGAGCCATAAAAGCCTTTGCCGGTAGGATTAAAATAAACATTTGCGCCGGCTTCAAAATAATTAAAACTGGCAGCTACAGTGTCAAAATCGCCTGAATAGGCAGAATAATCAGCATAAACGCCAAAGCGTTTTCCAAAAACATATTCGGCATTACCCCCAACAATATTAGGGATGCCAATTTTAAATCCAAGTCTAAATGGTTTGATACTTTTTTCCTTGTCTTGGGCTTGAACCCCCACAAAAAGTAGTACAGCAAAAAGTGTGATAATTGATTTTCTTAACATAATAGGTTGATTTAAGTTAAACTAAATGCGTAAATATAAAAACATTTTTTAAATATATGATATAGGTAATTTCCCCTTTTTATTTTTTTGTTATAAAATAGACTTTAAAGCAAATTTGGATTAATTTTGAAGACTTTAAATACATAGCATTGAAAGTAGAAATTATAACCATTGGCGATGAAATATTAATCGGTCAAATACTGGATAGCAACTCTAAATGGATGGCAGAACAACTCAATGCCATTGGGGTAGAAGTCTATCAAATAACTTCCATACACGATGACGAAACACATATTTTAACAGCCTTGTCGGAAGCCGCTTTGCGCGCAGATATTGTTTTGATAACGGGCGGATTGGGACCTACAAAAGATGATATTACCAAACTGACTTTAGCAAAATACTTTGGTGATACTTTAATTTTAAATCAAACGGTCGAAACTCATATCAAAGACTTATTTAATAAAATAAATTATCCGTTTACCGAACTCAATAGACAGCAAGCTTTTGTGCCATCAAAAGCACAAGTTTTGATGAATTATTTCGGTACGGCACCAGGCATGTGGTTTGAAAAAGATAATACGATTTATGTTTCTATGCCAGGCGTACCAACCGAAATGAAGGGATTGATGACCAATTCAGTTTTGCCAATGCTTCAATCTAAATTTCAATTGCCTTATATTTATCATAAAACTATTCTGACTTATGGAATGGGCGAAAGCATGTTGGCTGAAAAAATTGCCGATTGGGAAAACCAGCTGCCACAGCCAATAAAACTTGCCTATCTCCCTGCTTTTGGTAAAGTTAGATTGCGTTTATCCGCCAAGGGAAAATCAAAAGAAGGCATTATAAATCTGGTAGAAAAAGAAGCCGAGAAATTAGTTCCTCTAATTGGTGATATTATTGTCGGTTATGAAGAACAAGACACGATAGAACGAATTATAGGCAAGCTTTTAATAGCGCAAAATAAGACTTTGGCTACAGCCGAAAGTTGTACTGGAGGTACTATTGCATCAATGATTACTTCGGTTGCAGGGGCTTCGCAATATTTTAAAGGTTCGGTAGTAACTTATGCTAAAAGTGCCAAAGAACATATTTTAAAAGTAAATCCAGAAATTATTAAAAAATACAGTGTTGTAAGTGCTGAGGTTGCACAAGAAATGGCGAAAAATGCACTAAAACTTTTTCAAACTGATTATGCCATTGCAACAACGGGAAATGCAGGTCCAACTACAGACTTAACTGATAAAAACGTGGGAATTGTCTTTATTGCAGTGGCCACACCAACACAAATTTTGACAAAAGAATTTAATTTTGGGCAACCTCGAGAAAAAGTAATTGCAAGAACATCAAATAAAGCTTTAGAAATACTTAGAGCACAATTA
>JAVHOP010000136.1:0-6824 GCA_036170135.1 Flavobacteriaceae bacterium
CCCAGACTGAATGAACGTATTTAATCATCATATTGTTTTTGATTTTGGGGTTAAAGATAAATAAAAAACTCAAGTCTCAAAAAAGGTGGGTTGTTAAAATAAAAAAACCACGCCAAAGCGTGGTTTTAATAATATTGAACTAAAATTTATTAGAAGTTAAATTTAACAGAAGCATTCCATGTTCTACCAAATCCCCAATAAACTCTATTTTTAGTGTTAATACCCATAAAAGTTTCATCACCTGCTTTAGCAAATATGTTAGTTTGAGATTCTGACATGTATAAATCATTCATTAAATTGTTTACATTAAGTCTAAAATCGATAGAATTAACGTCGCTTTTTAATTTAAATTTATAAGATATACCAGCGTCAACTAAGCTATAACCAGGTAATTGAAGTGAGCCTTGATTATCGGCTTTACTAAATGAACCTGCATCAATAGCAGCATAAAGTCTGCCATAATAACTTTGGCTAACATCAAATTTAACACCGTTGTTGAAACTGTACTTTAACATTAATCTTACAGTAGTTTGCGCAGCATCACCAACTCTAACTTTATCTAAATAAAAGGTTGTGCCTGATTGACCAACAACATTATTATTGCCATCATATTCAGTACCGTTTACGTTCCCTTTATATTGCCAGTCACCATAAGAATACATCCCTTTAAGTTCTAAATTACCGGCTTTCATATTACCTTCAAATTCTACACCTCGGTGAACTTCATTAATACCATTAAAATCTATATAACCATCTTGACCAGTAATGCTTTTTCTAAAAAAACGATCTTTCCAAGAAGTATTGTATAAGTTAATTTTAACATTATATTTTTCGGTAGTATAAGCATAACCGAATTCTAAACCAACAACTTTTTCGTTAGTTAAATTAGGAGTTACAACGTTAGTTGAAAAGCTTTGATAAACTGAACTCCAAAGTGGTTGTTTAGAATAATAACCAACATTACCGAAAATATTGTTATGCTCATCAATGTTATAATTTAAACCACCTTTAATATTACCTCCTTTAATTGCTTTCCAGCTAGAAGCTTGTTGGGTGCCATTAAAATCACCTAAATTAAAATAGTCAACACGTTGAAAAGATTGGTTAGAGGCACCTGCTTGTACAAACATAGAAGTTTTTTCAGTTTTATATTCAACTTGACCGAATAAACCTAACCAGCGCGCACCACCATCATTGTAATACTCAATTTTTTGTTGATTGGTAATGTTTTGGAAAGGATTCCAACTTGGTGTTGGATCCACAAAACTTGTAATAGGTCTGTTTGGATTATTTTTGTCTTTATTATCAACATAACCTGTAGCGCCTAATAAATCACTAACCACTCTGTAGTGAATGCCTTTATAGGTTCTCGCATCAATTCCTAAATCCCAACTTAAATTTTCGTTTACATCTTTATGGTAGTTAGAAATAATACCATACCAGTTATGAGAATTCATAGAAGATCTGAGAGATAAACCATTAGTATTGTCGTTAATTGTACTTGTTCTATCTGCGCCAAAATCAGCTACATGACCACCTGAATTCCATTTTACGATATCATCCATACGGTAATGTCCGTTAGAATCTTTTAATCTGTAATCGTAATCTCTAATGTTGTTCACATCGCCAATAGGACCTGAACCACCACCACGACCCCAAGAACCATAAACTACAGTTCCTAAAGTTGAGTTGTCACCTAATTTCCAATCCCAGTTTAAAGACATCACAGGTTTGTGATAGAAGTTTCTTCTAAAGCTAAACTCTTTTCCGTTTAAAGAACCGTATGCATCATTAAATTTGCGGTTTGGTTCACCGGCGATACCATAGTCTTGAGATCTCCAGATTTCGATTGCTCTAGAATTTTGATGATGCCATTGAGGTGCACCAGTAAAAGTAAACATTAAAGAGTGTTTATCGTTTAATTCTTGACCTAAACCAATAAAATAGTTATGCCCTTCGAAAGCAGTTCCTTGAATATAGCCATCTCCGGTTGTTCTACTTAATACAAAAGAAGCAGAGAATCCGTTATTCATTAATCCAGTTGAATATGAAGCAACATATTTTTGGTAATTATCATTACCCATAGTTGTTGTTACAGCGCCACCTTCTTTTTGATCAGAGGTTCTTGTAATAACGTTTATTGTACCACCAACTGAAGAAATAGCCAATTTAGAAGATCCTAAACCGCGTTGTACTTGGATGGCAGAAGTCACATCAGACAAACCTGCCCAGTTACTCCAATATACCCATCCGTTTTCCATATCATTTACTGGCATACCATTAATTAAAACAGCGGTGTTTTTTTGATCAAAACCACGAATGTTAACACGTGAATCACCAAAGCCCCCACCAGATTTAGTAGCATAAACAGAAGGTGTTGAATTTAAAAGTTCAGGAAATTCTTGAGAACCTAATCTTTCTTGAATTTCGACAGCTCTAATTGTTGATACGGCAACAGGCGTTTGTCTGTCTTTAGCAATATCGATAACGCTTGTAATAACTATTTCATCTAAATTTTCTGAATTAGCTACCAGTGTAATTGTGCCTAAATCTTTTGAGCCATTAGCCACGCTAAAAGACACGTTTTTAGTAGTATAACCTAAATAAGATACTTCTAAAGTGCCTTTTGCAGTTTTTACATCTAGTGTAAATTTTCCGTCAAAATTGGTTGTGGTTCCTACCGAAGTCCCTTTAACAATAACGCTTGCGCCTGGCAATACGCCATTGTTATCTTTAACTACTCCGGTAAGTTTACCTTGAGAGAACATTGCTGTTGTGCCTAACATAATGATAGCAACAAACAGCCATTTAGTAATTTTTTTCATGTTAAATTTAGTTTAAATTAAGTTGTAAAATTGATACAAAATATCCAAAACAACTTTAGGGAATTGTTAAGGTATTTTGGTTAATTTACGCGCTAAAATACAAAATATTTAACACAGCCTTAACAAATGTTTAAAAAAATGTTTCAATTGTTTATTAATTGAATTTTTCCGATAAATTCTTAATTTTTTAAATAGTTTTTAGCCAATTCTTTACCTAATTCAACACCAAACTGATCAAAACTAAAAATATTCCAAACTACCCCTTGTACAAAGGTTTTGTGTTCGTATAAGGCGATGAGTTTGCCAAGTGATTTAGGGGTTAGTTTTTCTATTAAAAGCGTGTTTGATGGTCTGTTGCCTTCAAAGGTTTTAAAAGTTAACAGGCGCTCAATAGATTCTTGTTGGTTTGCTAATTTTAATTCTCTATTTACCTCGGCTGCGGTTTTGCCTCGATATAAGGCTTCGGTTTGCCCATAAAAATTAGCCATCAATTTTTGGTGATGCTCGGCATCGCCGTGTAAGGATTGTGTAAAGCCAATGAAATCGGCTGGAATTAATTTGGTACCTTGATGCACCAATTGCATAAAAGCGTGTTGGGCATTGGTACCGGTACTGCCCCAAACGATATTACCCGTTTGATAAGTTATGCGCTTTCCGTCTCGGTCAACCGATTTACCATTGCTCTCCATCACGGTTTGTTGCAAATACATGGGCAGTAAATCGAGATATTGCGTGTAAGGTAATATCACTTCAGTTTCGGTATTAAAAAAATTATTGTACCAAATGCTCGTCATGGCTAAAGCTACTGGCATGTTTCTATTAAAAGGTGTGTTTTTAAAATGCAAATCCATTTGGTAAGCGCCTTCTAAAAATTGGTCAAAGTGTTTAAAGCCGACCGATAAAGCGATGCTTAGCCCAACGGCACTCCACAACGAATAGCGACCACCAACCCAATCCCACATAGGAAAAATATTATCCGACGCTATTCCGAATGCTTTTACAGCTTCTAAATTGGTTGAAACCGCCACAAAATTATGCGCAACATCGGTAACTTGAGCTTGTTTTAAAAACCATTTTTGAGCCGTTAATGCATTGGTTAAGGTTTCTTGAGTTGTAAAAGTTTTTGAAACAATTACAAAAAGTGTCGTTTCGGGATTGAGATTTTTAAGCGTTTCGAAAACATGGTCGCCATCAACATTTGAAATAAAGTGGCATTTTAAATGATTTTGGTAAAATTTCAACGCTTCAACGGCCATTTTAGGACCTAAATCTGAACCTCCAATACCAATATTAACCACGTCAGTGAAGGCTTTGCCTGTATAACCTTTAATTTTTCCAGCAATAATAGCTTCGGTAAAGGATTTAATTTTCCTTAAGGTTTTATTTATTTCTAATTTGATGTTTTTGCCTTCTACTAAAATTGGGTTTTTACCTTTATCGCGCAAAGCGGTGTGCAACACAGCTCTTTTTTCGGTTAAATTGATTTTTTCTCCAGAAAATTGCGCTTCAATAGCTTGTGCTAATCCTGCTTCTTCGGCTAAATTTATTAAAATTTTAAACGTCTCGTCATCAAATCTATTTTTAGAAATATCTAATGTAAAATCATCAAATTTTAAAGTATAGTCGGCTTTACGATTGGGATTGTGCTTAAACAAATCACACATGTTGACTTGTTTAGTAGCTTTATATTTTGCTTGCAACAAAGCCCAGGCATTGGTAGTTGTTGGATTTATATTTTTAAGCATCGTGCTTTTTATTTTGTGTATTTTATTGCGTCTAGCTGTACTTTTAGCGGCTTAATCTGTTCTAAAAATCGTGGTTTTTCCGATTTTTTTATAGGTTCAGAGCTCGGCATTTTTTCTCTTAACGGATTGACTTGTCGTCCATTTTTCCAAAAGCGATAACACACATGCGGTCCTGAAGCGTGCCCAGTGCTACCCACATAGCCAATCACATCGCCTTGCTTTACAAAAGAGCCAATATTAACACCCGATTTAAATTTGTTCATATGCAAATATTGCGTTTCGTAAGTGCTATTATGCCTAATTTTAATATAATTGCCATTTCCACTCGTATAACCTTTTTTAGACACTTTGCCATTTGCAGTAGCCATAATTGGCGTATTGGTTGGTGCTGCAAAATCGGTTCCTAGGTGTGGTTGAATTCTTCCGTAATAGCTAATAAAACGTCGCAAATTGTATTTTGAAGAAATCCGGCTGAATTTTAATGGCGCTTTTAAAAATGCGCGCCTTAAATTTTTTGTATCCTGATCGAAGTAATCTACGCGACCTTTTATGCTATCTTCTACAAAGGAAAAGGCATAAAAAGACTCCTTATTATGTTCAAAAAGCGTGGCTTTAATCGCTCCAATACCCGCAAAAACCGTATCGTTTACAAACTTTTCTTCATAAATAATTTTGAATTTATCATTTTTTTGAAGTCTAAAAAAGTCAATTGTCCAAGCATAAATTTCGGATAAATTATTGACAATAAGATAGTTTAAACCCTGACCATCAATAGCTTCGGAAAGCGAAGAACTAATAACACCCGACGCGGTTTTAACAACCGTTTTAACTTCTTTTTGGGCGTGATAGGCTTTTATGGAGTCTCTAAATTTAAAAACTACATAATTTATTTGATCTTGTTGGTAAATAAAAGCAACCCCTGCATCGAGGGAATCTTTTGATTTTAAAATTACATAAGGATTCCCAACCCGCAGATTTCTAATATCGAATACTTTTTTAGTTTTACTTACAATTTCATATACTTTAGCTGATGGAACGTGTGCTTTATCTAATATGCTCCCAAAATTTTCGCCTTTGTGGATGGTGTCTCTTATGTAATTGTAATTATTAAAAGTGAATCCAAATTCATTGATAATTTTTTCTGGGGCTTGTCTTTTTAGATTTTTGTCTTTATTATGGCAACTTACTAGTACTATTAATAAAATAATTGATAAGATTTGTTTCATAAAAAATATTCATTTTTGTAATAGGACGCTTTATAACTATCGCAAGAAATTCACCTATCGTTATTATTGTTTGTTCTGTATTTACCTGATTTTTAATTACAAATTAAATCTTGATGTAAAACGACAAAAATACTCATTTCACCTTAATTTTTTACTGCTGATTTGTTAAAAATGATTGGGAATCCATTTGATAATCCTTTAAAATATTCTAATTCGGCATTTAAAGAGCCAACCATTAAATTGGCTTTAACTTTTATTGGGATTTTATTTTCATCGTCAGAAACCCAAACAACCACGCTATTTTGATCTTTAAAAACCCGTCCCGATTCAACAAATGGTTTAAATATTAATGTTTTAATTTTTCCAAATTTAGTATTGATGATTTCCCTACCCAAAAACCTTAATTTAAAATTGTTGAGTTGATTGTCATAAAACAAATCAACTGTAATTTCTTGACCTATTTTAAGGTTTGATAAATTGGTATTTCTTATAAAATACATCGATGAAATCATGTCTTGAATCCCTTTAGTAACGTCAAAAGACTTCTCGGTATTGTGCTTGTAATCTACTACTTTAACACGACCCTTATTTTGATTAATAAAAACATCGTGCAAAATTTTATAACCGCCTTCATCTACGCGCCTTTTAGAAAAATAAGGATATAGCGTGTTTTTATCTACAACCGATTGGTATTTATCTTCTACTTTAAAAAAGAATTTTGTAACACCAATTGTCCAGCCGGTTCCATCAATTAAAAAACTAGTTTTCCCTTGATATACAGTGTCTCTAACCTCTAAAGTTGTGAATCCTGCATTTACAAAGCCGTATCTCAATTTGTATTTAAGCCATTCACCAGAATTAAAAGCACCAATATTATTTTGAGCATTTCCAATTAACACTAATAGCAAAAAGGATATAAAAAGGGCTTGTTTTAGTTTCAAATCGGCTTTTAAAATTTTTCAGATTACAAATATAAATAATTAAACCACTTTCATAAATTTTTAGTTTAAGAAAGCGGTTTAAAATAA
>JAVHOP010000137.1:0-6718 GCA_036170135.1 Flavobacteriaceae bacterium
TTAATACCTTTTCCGTAAAAAATTAAAGGTACGTGCGTATCGTCATTATAGCCTGAACCATGTGTAGAGCCCGTATGCGGATATGCAATGGTTGCAGGTGTTGGAATTAACAAAACATCTCCCGAAAATTTTTGGTTATACCCATTCTGAAGTAAGTGTAAAACGCCCTCATTAAAATTTGTAGTTTGCAAGGTATGAGCTGTAACGGTTTTATAAACACCATCGTAAGTAATCAATTCATCGGCTAAAACTTGTTCAACATCTCTGAGGTTTAAACTCAAATCCTTTATTTTTTGGTGGTCTAAAAATATTTGAAAATTAGAAATATCTTCAAACAAATCGGTTGCATTAAAATAGGCTTTTGTAATGTCGTTAATACGACTGGCAAGTGGCTTAGGATTGATATAACCAGAAGGTATTTTTAAAGTACTCAAATAAGCAGGAACGGGAACTGCAGCATGGTCGGCTGTTAAAAATACGGTGTAATTGTCCATGCCAACTTGTTTGTCTAAAAAAGATAATAAGTCGGCAATGTCTTGATCTAATCTTATGTAAGTGTCTTCTACTTCTTTAGAATCGACGCCATATTGATGTCCGATATAATCGGTACTCGAAAAACTCAATGCCAAGAAATCGGTCTCGTCACTTTTACCTAGGTTCTCGGCTAAAATAGTTGCTTCGGCAAAATCTTCAACAATTGAATTGCCTTGAGGTGTTGCTTTTAAGATATCGTATCCCCCATTTGAATTTTGTAATTTTGGAATTTCATGAGGAAAAACCGGACGAGTTTCTCCTTTAAACAGACCTTCAAAGGCATTATCATCGGCAATACTTTCGGTATAAGTATTTATTGGATATTTAGTTACCCAAGGCGTATTAACATATTTTTTTGCAATCCCAGATTGGTTAAAGTCACTTACCCACTTTGGCAATTCCTTCATATAAAAAGTACTGGTAATAAAATAGCCATCATCCTTTCCTTCAAACCAATAAGCAGCATTAGCGGTATGACCCGCAGGCAAAATAGCCGAACGGTCTTTGAGGCTAATTCCAATTGTCTTTCCGCGCATATTTTGCGCCAAATGCAGCTGGTCGGTTACCGTTGTGCTCAACATCCGATAAGGTGATTTTTTACCACCTTCTTTTGCTCCTACTGTTTCATAACGGTCATCATCAACACAATAAATCGACTTTTTTAGCTGTTTATCATACCAATCATTGCTGATAATCCCGTGATAAAAAGGCGTTGTCCCTGTATAAATTGAGGTGTGACCAACTGCAGTATAAGTGGGTATGTAATTGTAATGCGTATTATTTACGGCGTAACCTTCGTCTAAAAGTCTTTTAAAACCTTGACTGCCAAATTTTTTATCGAAACGTTTTAAATAGTCATAACGCATTTGGTCAACGACAATACCAACCACCAATTTTGGTTTTTGAGAGGGAATATTTTGAGCAAATGTACCGATGGTGATTAAAAAGGTAAAAGCAACTAATTTTGAGATTTTCATGGTGAATTTAAATTTTATCAAAAATAAAGAATTTTGAATAAAGCTTATTTTAATTTTAGGTTATTTATTTTAATGCTGCTTATATTTTTAATATTTTAGCCACATAATCGCAATTATGAATTACATTGAACATACAGGCAAGTATTTTTCTATGCTAAAACAGGTTTTGAAAAAACCCGATAAATGGTCTGTTTTTAGAGAATCACTTTTTAGAGAAATTCAAGATTTAGGAATTAGCTCTGTTGGCATTGTTGCTTTTATTTCTTTTTTTGTTGGTGGTGTTGTAGTGATACAAACCGCTTTAAATTTAGAAAATCCCTTAATTCCGAAATACCTTATCGGATATGCCTCAAGAGAATCGTTAATATTAGAATTTTCGCCTACACTCTTGTCGATTATTTTAGCAGGAAAAGTAGGCTCTTTTATCTCATCTAGTATTGGTATGATGCGGGTTACTGAACAAATTGACGCCCTTGAAGTGATGGGCGTAAATTCATTAAACTATTTGGTATTGCCAAAAATTATTGCCGCTGTATTTTTCTATCCATTTTTAATAATTATCAGCATTTTTTTAGGAATTTTAGGTGGCTGGATTGCCGGAAATATTACCGATTTAGTTTTATCATCCGATTATATTAATGGGTTGCGTTATGATTTTGACCCTTTTCATTTAACTTATTCGTTAATTAAAACCTCGGTTTTTGCCTTTGTAATTGCCACCATTCCTTCTTATCACGGCTATTATGTAAAAGGTGGTGCTGTTGAAGTTGGGCGCTCTAGCACTAAAGCGGTAGTTTGGACAAGTATTGTGATTATCATCTTAAATTATTTTTTAACACAAATGCTTTTAGGAAAATGATAGAAGTTAAAAATTTAAATAAATCTTTTGACAACAATCCTGTTCTAAAAGATATTTCAACTGTTTTTGATTCAGGCAAAACCAATATGATTATTGGGCAAAGTGGTTCCGGAAAGACAGTACTTTTAAAATGTATGTTAGGTCTTTTTGTACCCGATTCTGGCGATATTTGTTATGACGGCAGATCTTCTAATGCTATGGATATTAAAGACAAACGAAAATTAAGAAAAGAAATTGGCATGCTTTTTCAAGGTGGCGCTTTATTCGATTCTTTAAATGTTGAAAGCAATATAATGTTTCCCTTAAACATGTTTACTAAAAAATCATTTCAAGAAAAGTTAGCGCGCGTTAATATGGTTTTGAAACGTGTTAATTTAGAAAATTCTAATCGTAAATTTCCAGCTGAACTCTCTGGTGGTATGCAAAAAAGGGTCGCCTTGGCACGGTCTATTGTGATGAATCCTAAATATTTATTTTGCGATGAACCCAATTCTGGCTTAGACCCAAAAACAGCAATTGTTATCGATAATTTGATTCATGAAATTACTCAGGAATTTAATATCACAACCGTTATCAATTCACACGATATGAATTCGGTTATGGAAATTGGTGAAAAAATTATCTTTTTAAAAGATGGTGTCAAGGCATGGGAAGGCAGTAATAAAGAAATTTTAAAAACTGATAACATCATGGTTACGGACTTTGTTTACTCATCAGAATTGTTGAAAAAAGTCAGAAATATCTCTCTTTAATACTTACCTATCAAGTTTATTTTGTTTGACTTGCGCAACGATTTGCTTAATTTCCTGTTCTTTAGAGCGCGGACAAATCAATAAAACGCCATCTTTTTCTACAACGATAAAATTGTTTAAACCTTGAATAACTACTAGCTTATTTTTGGTTGTTTGCACCAAGTTACCCGATGATTCTCTAAAAATTGTTTTAGCATTGATAACGGCATTTTCTTGCGTCTGTTTTGGTAGTTTTTGATATAGCGAATCCCATGTTCCCAAATCATTCCAACCAAAATCTACTGGCAAAACAAATACGTTTTTTGATGGTTCCATAATGCCATAATCTATTGAAATATTTTGGGCATATTGATAATTTGAATTGATAAAATCGCTTTCTTTATCGGTATTATAAGAAGTAATTCCCTTATAAAAAAGGTCATACATTTCGGGAAGTGAATTTTTAAAAGCTTCAATTATTGCTTTTACACTCCAAATAAAAATACCCGCATTCCACAGATAATCACCACTTTTTATAAATGTTTTAGCCATTTCTAAATCAGGCTTTTCGGTGAATTTTTTAACTTTTTTTATGGATGTTTTTGAGTTTTCGAATTGGATATAGCCATATCCTGTATTTGGAGAATTCGGTTCTATTCCTAAAGTCATCAAAATAGGCGCTTCTTGGCACGCTTTAAAAGTTGATTCAACCTTGTCAATAAAGGTTGCCTCATCGTCAATCCAATGATCAGAAGGCGCTACAATCATCACGGCATCAGCATTTTGATGGTAAATTTTTAAAGCAGCATATAAAATACAGGGCGCCGTATTTCGCATAGCAGGTTCCAGCAATAATTGCTTATCAGTTACCTTTTCAAGTTGTTCTTTAACGAGTGATTTATAGCGACTATTGGTAGAAATAAGGATATTTTCAGAGGGAATTAAATTTTCAAATCTTGTATAAGTTTTTTGAATAAGTGATTTTCCAACACCAAGCATATCATGAAATTGTTTTGGGTATTCTTCGGTGCTCATTGGCCAAAATCTTGAACCAATTCCACCCGCCATAATAATGGCATAATAATTTTTATTTTTCATAGAATAAATATTTTATACGATGACAAAAACCTCGGCATTTTGCTGAAAAAGATATTTTCTTTCGGTCTTAATTTCGATACATTCGTAACGCGTTTTTCGCCTCTCGCCTCTCTTAAAAACCCGATTCTGATGTTGAAATACCGTACCTAAATCTAATTCAAAGATAAGTTTCTTATCGGTATTTTCATCATATCGGCGTAAAGCCAACGATAATTTTAAATCGGCATCGGTTCTGGCTTTAGGATTTATCAAATATTTAGCTAAAGGCGACAATATATCCGAAGGAAATATTTCATCATTTAAATAAGGCAACATCAAATATTTGAATGTTTGTTTCCAATCTAATCCGTGTGGTTTTACGCGCCCATATTTTTTAAAGGTTACTAAGTGCGCCATTTCATGAATAAGCGTAATTAAAAACCGATATTGATTTAAATCTTTGTTGATGCTAATTTTATAAATGCCATCAGATGAAGTCCTAAAATCGCCATGTTTTGTTTTCCTAATATTTTTAATGTGCAACTCAAAAGTATTTTGAGTCATAAAATTAAAAACCAAATTGTGGGCAGCGAGCGGTAAATATTTTTTTACTTTTAAAATCAAATAACTGCTAATTAAGGTGTTGTTGTTGATACTTCTATAATTTTTCCGTTAAAATATTTTTGTGCGGTAAGCGCAAAATTAACAATATATGCCGCCATATCTTTAGCAGAAGTTTGTGCTTTATAATTTGGAAATGCTTTATTTAACATTTCGGTTTGAACGGCTCCTAAAGCCAAGGCATTAAATGAAATTTGTGTGTCTTTATATTCTTCAGCCAAAAGTTCGGTTAACGTATTAACAGCGCCTTTAGACGAACTATAAGCCGCCAAACCAGGAAATTTTAAACTGCCTCGCAAACCACCCATACTTGAAATATTAACAACATGGCTTCCCTTTTTAAAAAAGGGCATCAGCAACCTGATAAGCTGTGCCATACCAAAAACATTGACTTTGTAAACGTCTAAAAAATCTTGCGTATCTAATTTAAAAAACGGTTTGTTAACCAAAAAGCCGGCATTATTGATTAAAATATCTACTTTTTCCCAATGCTGATTGATATAGTTTTTAATTTTTTTTAATTGTACTTTTTCGGTAATATCGACCGAAATTGCAGTGATATTTTTAGAGTTTAAATTAATTAGTGGTTCTATATTTCTAGAAACAGCAAGGACTTTATGCCCAGCTTGTGCAAACTGTTTTGCCATTTCAAAACCAATTCCACTACTGGTTCCTGTTATTACAATATTTTTGTATGGTGACATGTCATTTATTTTAAATAATTAAAAATACAATATTTTTTACAAATTTTGGGAGCATTTTATTAGGAAAAATAAGCTCTAATATTTTTTTCTAGGAATAATTTTAGTTCCTTTTAAAATAGCCTTTTTTTAATGTTTTTAACAAACTTTTAACATAATATTTTTTTTAAATTCCTTCGAAAAATCAATAAAAATTTTAATTATTTGTTTTAATGTGATTTATATTTTTGTTATTCCTTATTTCATAAAAATACATATCAACTTAATTATAAGATAATTAAATAAAAATACCTACTTTTACTATTGCTAAATTATTTTTTAAACAATAATTTTGAAATAAACTAGAAATAAGAATTTTAATCCCTTAAAATCTATATATTATGAAATCATCTTTAAAATATTATTTAGTATTACTGTCACTTCCTATTTTAGCTATTGCATTTATGGCCCAAAGTGGTGGCGCTACAAGTGGTGGTGCAACAGGATCACCTGGAGATGTGGCTAACGCGCCCATGGGTGCTTCGGGAAATTGTTTAATGTGCCATTCTAATTCTGGAAATTACAATACAAGTGTAGAAATAATTGTAACACCAACACCTACTAATGGTTATACTTTAGGTCAAACTTATTCCTTAACGGTTAATCAAACTTCAACTGGGGCTTTGGAGCATGGATTTCAAATTACAGCCGAAAATGCAGTAGCTTCTAAGGTTGGTACTTTTGCAGTTACCGATGCCATTCATACTCAAGTACAATCTGCTAATCATTATGTAACGCATACCAAAGCTGGTGATGATGAAATTTCATGGAGTTTTACATGGACAGCACCTCAAACAGATGAAGGCGATGTCACTTTTTATGCTGCAACAATTGCTGGAAACCCAAATGGTTCGGGAACAACAACAACAAATTCACAAATGGCATTAAGTACATACCACGTTGGTAGCGTTTTAGGTATTAATAAAGCACAACTATTATCTTTTAGTATGTATCCAAACCCAAGTGATAGTCAAGTAACTTTCCAAATGCCATCTGATACCTATCAGGCAAAAGTGAATGTTTTTGATTATTTGGGAAAACTATTGATAAAAAAATCAATAGACTTAAAAAGCAACACTTTAGATGTTTCTAATTTGTCGCCTGGTATTTACTTTGTAAGTATTCAAACCGATACTAAAATCGGCACAAAAAAATTAATTATCAGATAGTTTAAACTAT
>JAVHOP010000138.1:0-6687 GCA_036170135.1 Flavobacteriaceae bacterium
AACAATTTTTAGCACATAAATTAGACGATTTATATAATAAAGCTGAAGAAACTTTCAAGAATTTAGACGGGTTATTAACGCAGTTAAAACCCGATGAATTGTTCTGTAACGGATTGACAATTAATACCCAATTAAAACATTTTACGCTCGTTAATATTGGCAATACTGAATCAAAATCTGCAGCATTATTAAATGCTAACAATCAAAAAGAAATCACTTGGCAAACAAAGCCACAGCCTGTTTTTAATAAGCAATTTAATTTGCTATTAAATGATTTAAATGAAAATACAAGCAACGGATTTACCAATTATTTGTGTTGTGCTAACGATAAACAAGCCGAACGTTTTCACGATATTTTTAAAGAATTAGATACTAATGTTCAATATAAAACACTTATTTATCCACTTTATCAAGGTTTTAAAGATTTTGATTCAAAAATTATTTGTTATACTGATCATCAAATATTTGAACGCTATTATAAGTTTCACCTTAAAAACGGATTCGCTAAAAAGCAAGCTATCACTTTAAAAGAATTGACTAACCTCAATATTGGCGATTACGTTACGCATATTGATCACGGTATTGGCAAATTTGGCGGACTTCAAAAAATTGATGTCGAAGGTAAAACTCAAGAAGCTATCAAGCTAATTTATGGCGATAGAGATGTGCTTTATATCAGCATTCACGCACTTCACAAAATTGCCAAATACAACGGCAAAGATGGTATTGCCCCTAAATTATTTAAGTTGGGTTCTGGCGCTTGGCAGAAACTAAAACAAAAAACTAAAACACGCGTCAAGCAAATTGCTTTTGATTTAATTCAGCTTTATGCTAAACGAAAAATGCAAAAAGGATTCGCTTTTAATCAAGATAGTTATTTGCAAGATGAACTAGAAGCAAGTTTTTTATTTGAAGATACGCCCGATCAATATAAAGCCACTCAAGACGTTAAAGCAGATATGGAAAACGAGCAACCTATGGACCGATTGGTTTGTGGCGATGTGGGTTTTGGCAAAACCGAAGTCGCCATTAGAGCCGCGTTTAAAGCGGTTGACAACGGAAAACAAGTCGCAATTTTGGTACCGACAACCATTTTGGCGTTTCAACATTTCAAAACCTTTTCAGAACGACTTAAAGATTTTCCGGTAACGGTAGATTATTTGAATCGGTTTAGGTCTAGTAAAGACCGTGCACAGGTTTTAGAAGATTTGCAAAACGGCAAAATTGATATTGTTATCGGCACGCATCAGCTAGTTAACAAAAATGTCATATTTAAAGATTTAGGATTGCTTATTGTTGACGAAGAACAAAAATTTGGAGTGTCGGTAAAAGACAAACTCAAAACCATTAAAGAAAATGTCGATACGCTTACTTTAACAGCAACGCCAATACCAAGAACGCTTCAGTTTTCGCTGATGGCCGCACGCGATTTATCGGTAATTAATACGCCACCGCCAAATAGACATCCCATAGAAACACAAGTTATCCGCTTTAGCGAAGAGCTTATTCGCGATGCTTTGCAATATGAGATTTCGAGAGGCGGACAAGTTTTTTTTATCCATAATCGGATTGAAACCATAAAAGAAGTTGCCGGCATGTTGCAACGCTTGTTGCCCGATGCTAGAATAGGTATTGGTCACGGTCAAATGGACGGCAAAAAATTGGAGCATTTGATGCTCAACTTTATGGATAATCAGTTTGATATTTTGGTATCGACTACCATAGTAGAAAGTGGTTTAGACATCAGCAACGCCAACACCATTTTTATTAATAATGCCAATAATTTTGGTTTATCAGATTTGCATCAGATGCGTGGCAGGGTAGGGCGCTCAAACAAAAAAGCTTTTTGCTATTTAATAACGCCACCTTTTCATATGATGACTGATGAAGCGCGTAAACGCATTCAGGCACTTGAAATGTTTTCTGATTTGGGAAGCGGCTTTCAAATTGCGATGAAGGATTTAGAAATTCGTGGTGCAGGTGATTTGTTAGGAGGTGAGCAAAGTGGTTTTATAAATGAAATCGGATTTGAAACGTATCAAAAAATATTAAATGAAGCCCTAGATGAGTTAAAAGAAAATGAGTTTAAAACCCTTTATAATGAGCAAGATAATCTAGATAAATCATTTGTTAAAGAGGTTCAAATTGATTCTGATTTTGAAATTTTGTTTCCTGATGATTATATTAATGTCATCACCGAGCGATTGAATTTGTATCGTGAACTCAACGATTTAAAAGATGACAATGCGTTAGTTGCATTCGAAAATAATCTGGTAGATCGTTTTGGAAAATTACCGAAACCAGTTGTAAATCTGTTGGATAGCGTTCGGTTAAAATGGTTGGCAAAAAAACTTGGAATGGAACGCGTTATTTTAAAAAAGCAGCGCTTATTAGGTTATTTTATTGCCGACCATAATAGCGGATTTTATCAATCACAAACGTTTACAAAAGTTATAGAATACATTAAAAACCATCCGCAAAGTGGTGTTTTAAAAGAGAAAGAAACTAAGGAAGGTTTGCGATTGCTAATGACTTTAATAAAAATTGACTCTGTACAAAAAGCGTTACAAGTTCTGCAAGATTTTTTAAGATGAAAGTGTAAAAGCTATAAAATGAAAAAGCCTTCTCATAATTTCTTATTGAGAAGACTTTTTCTAAAAACCAATAAAATCTACTTTCTAATCGTTAAAACTTAAGATGATTGCGATTTTAATAACAGTTGTTATCATTAAATTTAATATCGGTAATTAAAGAATTATCTGTTGGAATCCAAAATATATAATAGGTATTATAAGTTGTTTCTGTGGTATAACATCCATCTTGTACTTTTACTGTTTTTGTATGATATCCCCAAAATGAATCTTTATTATTGGCGCTTAAATAGAAAATAGAAACCGAAAATAAAATAAAAATATTTAGCGAAAATATTTTATGTAAGTGAACAAATTTTTTCATTGCGATTATCTTTACTGAATTAATGCTACAAATTTATTGCAACAACAGTTACCAGATATTAGTATAATCTGGTAATTTTAAAATTCAGACTTTTTACAGAAAGCAAAAAAAGCATTTATAAGTTGTATTTAACACTCAATAGAATATATCTTGGCGCAATAAAATATTGTGATGTGCTTGTAATATATTCTGAAAAGCTATCCTGATTTAATGAACTTGTGTTTAATAAATTGGTAGCCGAAAGCTTAAATTCCCACTTACTTTTTTCTTGTTGATAAAACAAATCAGCATCTAAAAAGGTGTAATTATTTCTAACGGTATTGTCTTTATTGTGATAATTATAATAGCTGTATTTTGCTTCGAGATTAAAAGATTTTAAAAACGGCAATTCTAATTCGGCAAAAGGTCTATCGGTTGTAAAAGTGCTATTAGTAGTTGCGGCATCATACTTATTAATGCTTGTTTGATAGCCTAAAGTAATATTTGGCCAAATTTTAAAATTTGTAGCAACACTGGCTTGATAATCTTGGCTAAATGATTTAGAATGCGATACAACAGTATTGATAATATTATTAGTGTTAGAAATCGAAAAATTAGTAGAAGCATCTGTTTTAAATTTTCCATAACGCTTGCTGTAACGAATATTTGTACTAAAACTATCATCTGGCAAAGTAGCGTTAATAGTACTGCTAATGCGGTCTATGCCGATTAAAGTGGTATTGCTTTTAAAGCTTTTATATTTTTTTGAATAGTTTAGAGTAGCAAACAAATTGGTAAACGAAAACATATTAAAATTGAAATACCTAAGTGTATAATTGTGATATAAAGTATTGGTCAAATTTTTGTTTCCTAAAAACAAAGCATTGTAATTGCGCAAAAACATACCACCAGCAAGATTATTGACATCGGTAAAATTAGTTGTAGCATCATAATTAAAGGTAATATTTTCTGATTGCTTTAAATCAAATTTTACGAAGAAATCGGATAATATTTTAACCGGATTTTGTTTAAGTGTGGCTCCTAATTGGGTGTTTTTATAATTGAATTGGTGCATTTTAAGTCCGGGTGTTAAAGTAAATGCACCTGTTTTTACTTTGTAATGCAAACCTAAATATACATCCGAAAAATTAAAATTCACCAAGTTATTTAGAGTGGGATCGTTAAAATCGAGATGCGAATTATTTTTTAGTGTTTGAAAAATATGGGTGTTAAGTTCTTGATTGTTGATAGAACTGCCAAGTGTTAAATTAATATTACTTCTATCATTTAAAATGTAATAATAATCTATTGTTGCATCCAGTTTTTTAGAAAGAAGGCTTTTAATCTGTGTTAAATCAAAGCGACTACCGGCTTCAGAAATAGTTGGCAAAATGGCAAAACGTTGGTCGGTATTTAATGAATTGTATAACGGATTGTCTTTGTCATAAAAATACTGAATCGCAACAGCAAATATGTTTTTGGGATTGAGGGTATAATAAATATTCAGATTTTGATTGATTGAAAATGGTTCATCATTTTTATTGATATCAATCTGATTATTGCCATTAATATTTGTAAACGATTGGATTGAATTGAATTCTTCTAGGTTTGATTTCTTTAAAAAGGCATCAAAATCTAACTGAAAATTGAGATTCGGCTTGTAAGTGGTTGAGAATTTTAGCAATCCTAACTGACTTAACTGTTGACTTACATCTTGTTGTGTTTCTACATTATTAAAAGTGGGGGTTTGCGTGGTGATTTGTGAATTGGTTTGCATAGCTGTTTTTGTTTCAGAATAAATGGCAAATCCGTTAAGGTCTAATGCTTTATTGGGCGCATAACTAAAATTTAAAGCGCCAAATTTTGTCTCAATTTCTTGCGCTTTATTGTCTTTCATCAAGGTTAAACCCAAACTATTTGAATTTAGATTAAAACTAGATCCGCTGCGGCGATTCATATTTTTCATGCCTCCCGTAAAATTGAAATAATCTCTAAAGGTAAAAGGGATTTCGCCAACATTATTGACATCGGTTATTAAATTGACGCTTTTTTTTGGGCTGTAATAAAACAATTTGGGATGTGCCAAATAGCGATTTTCAGGACCGCCACCAGCTGTAATTTCGCCGAACCAAAAGTTCTTTTTGCCTTGTTTTAATTTGATGTTAAGCGCCACATTATCTTCGTCATTTCCCAAACCTTTCATTTGCGATACATCATTGTAATTTTTTAAAACTTCAATTTTGCTTACGGCATCGGCGGGAATATTTTTTGTAGCTAATTTAGAATCGCCATCAAAAAAGTCCTTTCCATCGACCATAATTTTAGATACTTTTTTGCCATCAACTTCTACTTCGTCATTTGAATTAATTTCTACCCCGGGTAATTTTTTTAAGACATCGCCTAGTTTTTTTTCTTTTCCATTGGTAAACGAATCGGCATTGTAAACCATTGTATCGCCTTTTATGGTAACGGGCATCTCGTAAGTTAACTCAATTTCGTTCAGGTTATTGCTATTTTCTTTAAGCACAAAATCCTTTGTCAAATCGCCGATTAAAGAAGCTGTTTTTACAACGAAAGTTTGTGTAGCAAAACCGATATAACTAATCTTTAGTTCAAAAATGGCATTATTTGATAAGTTGATTTTGTAAAAGCCCTTGTCATCTGTAATAAAATAAGATTCTAAAGATTTAGTTTCTTGATTGATGGCAATAATATTTGCCATTTCTAACGGGTTCCCGACGCTATCTCTAACTGTTCCAGAAATTTTATGTTGTGAAAATAGATTAGAAGTGATAAAAATGATGAGTAACAGTATTTTGACTTTCATTTTTAATGCTAATTATTAATTCTAATATGCATTTCGCCATTCTTTCTTTTGCCACCATATTGATCTTGCATTTCTTTCATTTTTTTAGCAACAATATCTTCGTATTCAGTTTGGGTTACTTCTTTACCTTTATCAGGAATGGCAATTGACTCTTTTTCTTTTGGGTTAATTACTATTTTAGTACACAACAAAACCGTTTTGTCATAATTAACTTCTAAAATTAATCCGGGTAAGCCCCAATACTCATTCGGACCTTGATTTACCGGAATTTGCGGTGTGTACCAAGCGGTTATTAAAGTTGTTTTTGGCAGACTGTCTTTAGGCTTTTCATCATTGTTATTATTTCTTGGGCCGCCTCTAAAATTAACCTGCAGCTGCGATACTTTTTTCTCGGCAGTTGCTTTAAAGCAGAGGTAATTGCCAATCATTTTAGAGTCTTTTTCAAGTTTCCATTCTAAATTTGGCAAGCTGTCTTTTATTAAAAATACTTTTCCAAATAACTCATTTTGATTGGCATAGGTTTTTTGTTTGGTATCTTTATAATAAATATTATTGCCACCACCTGCCGCCATAAACCGCATACCACCTTGGCCGCCACCGGGTTGCTCTAATTTTGCTTGTTCTTTATAAGTAGAAGCGGTTTTATTAAAATTGAGTTCAAAGGTTTTTTCAAATTGGCGTTTCATCATCTCTTTAATATTTTTTTGCATATCAGACGACATTTTAGAGCTATCCAGTTTAATATCGAAAACCGTTTTGCTTTGATAAATGGCTTGACCTTGAAATTCTTGGGCTAATAAAGTTGTGGAGCCTATAATAAAGACAATTATAGTAGTTAGTAATTTATTCATTTTTGGGATTTTGTTTAGAAAACCAAACTTAAGACAATCAATTCTATAAATAGTTTAAAGTTTCGTTAAAAATTA
>JAVHOP010000139.1:0-6679 GCA_036170135.1 Flavobacteriaceae bacterium
TGAATTAATGCACTGGCTAAGGTGTAATTTGCAACGACTTCACCCATTCCTAAATTGTCTTTAACCTCATAAATTTCATCTAAATTATAAGCTTCTAGAGTGTGTAATTTCTTTATAATTATTTCAAAATACAGCAATCCGTGAACAGTATATTGCTCGACCATTACATTTCGTTTACGTGCAGCTAAATCGATTTTTTTTGTTGAAATGCCCTCAAAAATACAATCAAAAATATCTAGAATATGACGAATATGTCCGCCAATACTAGAGTGATATGGCGCTACCGATTGATCATTATATTGCGTATCTGTTATAGAATTTAACAATTTTACGCCTCTTAACAGATTATTTTCAATGGCACTTATCATAACTAAAAGCTGAATTTATCTTCATTGGTCGCAAATATATTAAATAATTACACGTTATTTTTTATTTTAAGATATGCTATTTCAGCATCTCAAAAGCATCATCAATAAGTTTTGCCGTTTCTATATTTTCTGTTTTTTTTGCCATTAAAAAACTGTAAACATCATGATATAAACAATCGTCAATATTTTTATTAACCAATAACTCCCATATTTCTAATGCACAAAGCCAATCATCCCGATGATTTGTCTTTAATTTATCCCAAATGCCCGACAAGTTAGCTGATTCGCATTTTTTTTCACGAATATCCCTAACACTTTGGTACAGAGCAAATAACGCTTTAGCTTTTTCGGAATGAATAATTTTATGGGTTTTTTCATCGGGCATTTTATAATCTAAACCAAATCCTTCAGGATCGGCAACTCCAGTGAAAGCTGATGTAATTTTTTGACCAACAGCCATATCATAGATACCCCATTCTGGTTGAAAAAGCACAGTCTCATTGTAGGTTACGTGGCAATTAGAAAAGCTTAATAAAATCAATTTTCCATTCTGAATATTTTTTTGTTTAAGAATGCCTTTAACCAGTATTCCCGACGCAAAATCAAGTACAATCTGCTCTCCAATAACGAAGCCTATAGCGTTGAGTTCTTCAGCTGAAAAATCTTCAAGTGGTTTGTAAAGTTTATTAATATTGCCTACAGGCGAGCCAAAACCATCTGAATGGTACTTTTTGTTATGAGACGGAAGTTCTTTATGCTCAAAATTAAGATTTGTTGGTCCAGAAGTTTTAATATAAATGGGCTCCCCTGCTTTTTCTATGAAATCTGTGACTATTCCTGATACCTGAAGTCCAGAACTATAAACTATTGTAGCCAAATCTTCAGAATTTATTGCCTTCACAATTCCTTCTAATCCACCTTTCCTATACGCCATCGTATCTGCAAATTCATTTAAGATGGTAGAAAGTGTCTCAAAATCAGGTGTTACAAAAAGTTGCGGTTGTGTTACTGTAATATCAAAACTATAGTTGACCGCATCTAAGGTATAGGGTATCTTTTTTACAATTGGCTGAAGGCAACGAAAACTTTCAGTTATGGAAGATAATAATCCTGCTCCATAAATTTTGGGGTTATTTAGATCACCTATTAATCCGTATTCAACCGTCCACCAATGAAGGTTTCTTATTTGTGCTAATTCTGATGGTTTCTCAACAATTGCATTTAGTTCTTCAAGATTTTTTTCTGCCAAAGAGATAGCGCTGTTATCAGAATATGGATCGGCTTTTAATATGGATAGGTGACGAACGGCTTCATATACTTTCCTGTCATAGGCATTAGAAAAAGCTTTAGCGCCCACTTCTCCAAATTCTCTGAGGTAATTTGCATAGGTTTGGTCGGCAATAATCGGCGCATGACCAGCTGCCTCATGAATGATATCCGGCGCCGGTGTATATCCAATCTGGTTAATGGACCTGATATCGGCAGCAATTACAAGAATATTGTTAGCTTGAAACTCCATAAATGTGGAGGGCGGAATAAATCCATCTACCGCTACTGCAGCCCAACCGATATCTTTTAAAATACGGTTCATCCCATACATATTGGGGATTTGTTCTAGGCTGATTCCCGTTTTTTTTAAGCCATCTAGATACGACTTATGGGCAACTTTACTTAGATAGCGAACATTCTGATGCATAACATACCGCCAAAGTGCATGGTCTTGTGGTGTATAATTATGATACGGCTGTTCAATTACCAGATTTAGAAGGTGTTTTGGCAAACGTTCTAGAATCTCGTTTATTTCCATAAAATAGCTATTTTAATTTGGTTTTGTAATTTCAAAAATAGCCTTTCCTGAAACCCTAACATAATAATTACTACCAAGTCTTCCTACAAGGTCAATCTTATGCGGATCAATATTTCCAGATTCATCTAGTATATCTGGATTTACATGCATTTTAAGAATTTCACAAATAACAAGATTTCCAGCGCCATGCATGGTTCCTGTCTCAATGACCTGCAACACTTTACATTCGAATTGAACTGGAGATTCTTGAACCCGAAAAGGTCTAACCATTTCCGATTTCTGCATGGTGAATCCCACTTTTTCAAATTCATTAACGCCTTTAGGAAATTCTGCGCTGGCATCATTAACTTGATTCACCATCCCGAAATTTACAACGTTTATAACGACTTCTGCCACCTCTTTTACATTTTCATAAGTATCTTTTGTAGTATTATCTCGTCCTCTTCTTGCAGGCGAAAAAATAAGAATAGGTGGATTTACGCCAAAAGTATTGAAGAAACTGAAAGGGGCTAGATTTGGTTTTCCGCCCTTATCAATCGTACTAGCAAACGCTATTGGGCGCGGTGCGATAGCTCCTTGCATCAAACCCTGAAATTTTGGAATACTTAATTCCTTCGGATCGAAATGAAGGTATTCTTTTATTTCCTTTTCCATATATCAAAAATTTATTTCCTGTCGTGTTTTTATAAAGTTCCCCTGCGTTGTTGTTCTATTTCTATTGATTCGAATAGTGCTTTAAAATTTCCTTTACCGAATGATTTTGCGCCTTTCCGTTGAATTATTTCATAAAAAACAGTCGGTCGGTCTTCTACTGGTTTGCTAAATATTTGAAGCAAATAGCCATCTTCATCCCTATCCACAAGTATTCCTAACTTTTTTAAAGAAAGTAATGTTTCGTCAATTTTACCAACCCTATTAAACACGTTATCATAATAAGTATCCGGAACCCTTAAGAATTCAACACCACGGTCACGGAGCTTGGTTACCGTTTTAATAATATCATCGGTTTCCATTGCAACATGTTGAACACCTCCACCATGATAAAAATCAATATATTCTTCAATTTGCGACTTCTTTTTTCCAAGGGCTGGCTCGTTAATAGGAAACTTAATGAACATATTGCTATTCGCCATTACCTTACTCATCAATGCTGTGAATTCAGTTGAAATATCTTTGTCGTCAAAAGAAACTAATTGATTGAATCCCATAACATTGGCATAGAATTTTACCCAGGTATTCATCTCGCCCCAACCTACGTTTCCAACCATGTGGTCTACGTATTTAAGTCCTACTGTATCGGGATTGTATTGCGGCTCCCATTTTATAAATCCAGGGAGGAACACCCCTTTGTAATTTTTTCTTTCTACAAAAAGATGAATCGTCTCGCCATAAGTGTGAATACCAGATATAATCACTTCACCATCATTATCTTTATGAATGGTTGGTTCCATATAAGCTTTTCCGCCGCGGCTAGTTGTTTCGGCAAATGCTTTTCGTGCATCATTTACCAAAAGTGCTACAAATTTTACACCATCACCATGAAGTTTGCAATGCTCGGCAATTAATGAATCAGGAGTTAGCGCAGTTGTCAATACAAAAACAATTTTACCCTGTTTTAGCGCGTATGATGTTCGGTCTGTTAATCCGGTTTCAAGACCGGCATAAGCAAGGGGTTGAAATCCGAAAGCTGTTTGATAATAATGGGCAGCTTGTTTGGCATTTCCTACGTAGAATTCTATATAATCTGTTCCGTTTATCGGAAGAAAGTCGGCATCGGAATTTATCATTTTGTAATTTTTTAGTTATTTAATAATTATATTTAAAGAATCATAATTAAATCAGCCACGACTTATAGTAGTCAGGATTTTCAATCTGAAGTGCCTGTTTTGTTAATTTTAATGGCTTAAATGTATCAACCATAATTGCCAATTCTTTGGTTTCTTTCTGCCCAATGCTGCGTTCCATAGCTCCCGGATGTGGTCCATGTGGAATACCCAGTGGATGGAGTGTGAGGTTTCCGGGTTTGATGTTGTTCCTGCTCATAAATTCCCCATCAACATAATAAAGAACCTCATCTGAATCTACATTGCTATGATTGTATGGTGCGGGTATTGAGTCTGGATGGTAATCATAAAGTCGCGGCACAAAAGCGCAAATAACGAATGTTGGGGTCTCAAAGGTTTGGTGTACAGGAGGTGGTTGATGAATTCGCCCGGTAATTGGCTCGAAATCGTGAACAGAAAGTGCGAAGGGATAGTGACAACCATCCCAACCTATCAAGTCAAAAGGATGTGAAGCATAATGATAAGGCCATATACGATTACCCCGTTTTATTTTAACCAAAAAATTGCCTTTTTCATCATGTGTTTCAAGATTCTGAGGTGTTCGTATATCTCTTTCACAGAATGGCGCTTGTTCTTGCAACTGTCCTGATTTACTCAAGTATCGTTTAGGAAAACGCAATGGGGTAAAAGATTCTACAATAAAAAGTCGGTTATCAGAAGTACTAAAGTCCATTTGGTAAATTGTACCCCTTGGAATAACCAAATGGTCACCATATCCAAAGGCAATATTGCCATACATGGTTTTTAGGATGCCATTTCCTTTATGGATAAAAATCATTTCGTCGGCACCCGAATTTTTAAAAAACCAATTTTTCATTGACTTTCGCGGTGCAGCCATACTGATATGTACATCATTGTTGACCAACACAGGAATTCGACTTTCAAGATAATCATCGATAGCTGGAATATCAAATCCTGAAAGCAGACGACTTTGCATATTATCATTTTCGGCAATCTCAGGTACAACTGAATAAGATGGATCAATTGAATTCACCATTGTTGGTGGATAGACGTGATATACAAGCGAACTGTTATCCGTAAATCCTTCGGTAGACACAAGCTGTTCTGAAAACAATCCGCCATCAGGCTTTCTGAAAACCGTATGCCGTTTATGCGGAATTTGACCAAGAGTAAAATAATGTGGCATCTATTTTAATATTTCGATTTGTACAAATTTAGAATAATTATAAGTAAGGCTAGTTTAATTTTGTGAAAAACCTCTAAATACCAGCAATAAAAATTAGACAACGGTACTATGTTCAACTTAGTACACAAATATAAATTATTATTTATCATACTGTTTCGTTTTTAAAGATGTTATATTTGGGCAATAAAAATATCTAAAACCCTATTTAAAATTTAAATATTAAACCAATGAAACTTTTTAAAATCATTTTGTTACTTGTAGTTGTAAACCTTTCTTTTGTTGGATGTAAAAAAGCCATCGACAAACAAAAGAACGAAAGCCTAAGTGATAAATCTCTTGAAAAAAAACCTTTGTTTGCCAAAAATGTCAATGCGGTAGATTTTAAAAATTTAATGGTAGCCGATTCATCTTTAATTATCGATGTAAGAACACCCGAAGAATTTCAAGAAAGCCATATTCCCGGCGCTGTTAACATCGATTGGAATAATCAAGGCGAATTCAATTCAAAAATAGCTACATTAGCTAAAGATAAAACCATTTTGATTTATTGCCACTCTGGACATAGAAGTGGTCTAGCAACACAATATTTAAAGGAACAAGGTTTTGAAAAACTCTACAATCTCGAAACGGGAATAGTAGGTTGGAAGGCTGAGAACTTTGCGGTAACAAAGTAGTATTTACTCAAAATTTATTATCTTTATTATTATCAAATTAGATTCAGCAAATAGATGCAACTATTATTAGTGAAAATATATGGTTACACCAAAATAATAAAAGCATCATACTTCAAAAAAAATAAAAAATATTCTAAATTACACTCTAATTTCAATTGATGATTATCCGCTAAAATTAATCTCAATAAAATTAATATGGAATCTAATCAACAAAATAAATTGATTGAACATTGCCCACTTTGCCATCATGTTGGCGCGCCATTTTACAATGATTTATTTTTTATTTGCGATGAATGCAAAGGTATTTTTAAGGCGAGAAGACTACTGCTGCCACCAATCGAAGAGCAAGCGCGTTATCAAATGCACCACAACGATATTTTTGACAGCAACTACCAAAAATTTGTATCTCCAATTACCACGCGGGTGTTAAAAGATTTCGAAGCCGATACTTTAGGACTCGATTTTGGAGCGGGTTTCGCCCCCGTTACCTCTAAAGTTTTACAAGACAATGGCTATAAAATAAAGCAATACGACCCCTATTTTATTAATACTCCTGAAGTTCTTGAGTTAAAATACGACTATATTGTATGTTGTGAAGTTATGGAGCATTTTTACAATCCCGATAAGGAATTTAAATTATTAAAAAACTGCTTAAAACCAAATGGATACTTATATTGTATGACGCTTATTTACAAACCCGATAATAATTTTGAAAACTGGTATTACAAAAATGACCCAACACATGTCTTTATATACCAAAAAGAAACTTTAGAGTGGATTAGAATTAAATTCAAATTCTCTTCATTGACAATTGACAATCGGTTGATTTTGTTTATAAA
>JAVHOP010000140.1:0-6659 GCA_036170135.1 Flavobacteriaceae bacterium
AAAAAAAAATACGATTTTATCCTATCTTTGCGCTTCTTATGACAGACAAAACTTTTAATACCATAAAACAACTTTTAGAATCGCCTAAAAAGGTGGTTATTGTGCCACATCAAAATCCAGATGGCGATGCCGTAGGTGCCTCGTTAGGATTATCGCTATTTTTACAAAAGTTAGGACATCAAGCTCAGGTAATATCGCCAAATGATTATCCCAAATTTTTAAAATGGATGCCAGAAACGGATAAAGTGATACAGTTTGAGCAACATTTTAAAAAGGCTACCAAAATTATCGAAGAATCTGAGCTGATTTTTATCGTAGATTTTAATGCTTTAAACCGAACAGGAGATGCGATGACTAAAGTTTTAGAAACTCTTAAAATACCCTTGGTAATGATAGACCACCATCAACAACCCGATAATTTTACCGAATTAATTTATTCCGATACATCGATTTGCTCCACTTGCCAAATGGTTTATCAATTTATCGAAAAATTAAATCGGTTAGATAAAATCGATGCCGCCATCGCCACTTGTTTATATACAGGAATTATGACCGATACAGGCTCATTTAAATATCGCTCTACCACAAGTACGACGCATCGTATTATTGCCAATTTGATAGATAAAGGCGCTAATAATAACGATATCCACAATAGTGTTTACGATACCAATACGTATAGTGGTTTACAATTATTAGGTCGTGCTTTGAGTAATTTAAGAGTGATAAACGAGTATAATACTGCTTATATTACCATTTCCGAAGCCGATAAAAGTGAGTTTAATTTTAGTAAAGGCGATACCGAAGGATTTGTTAACTATGGTCTTTCAATCGATAATATCGTTTTTGCGGTAATTTTTATAGAAGACGCCAGTCAAGGTATTATAAAAATGTCGTTGCGTTCAAAAGGAAATTTCTCAGTAAATCAATTTGCTAGAACTCATTTTGAAGGTGGTGGACATGATAATGCTGCCGGCGGAAAAAGTAAAGATACATTAGAAAACACAGTCAAAACATTTTTGGCGCTGTTACCACAATACAAGTCAGATTTAAACAAAAATGAAGGCAATTTATAAAAATGTAATTTATTTTTTTTTGATGTTATTGATTTTAAATTCGTGTAATAAACCGACGCCAAGGTTTCCCATAACTAATAATAGTCGTAATTATTTTAAAGAGTTTATTGACCAAAATAAATTGCTGGTTGAATATCAAGATAAAGCTTTTAAGGATTATATTACAGAGCATCCAGAAAGGCAATATATTAATTCACAAAACGGATTTTGGTATGCTTATGTAAAACAAAATTCCGAATCTAATCAAACACCAAAAACAGGCGATACCGTTAGTTTTACTTATCAAATAGCAGATATTGACCATCAAATCATTTATAAAATAGAAGAATTAGGCGAGCAATCTTATGTTATTGATAAGGAACAACGAGAAACCGGTTTGCGAAAAGGACTTAAGTTGATGAAAGAAAATGAAGTAGTTGAATTCCTGTTCCCGTCGTTTTTAGCGTATGGAGTCTTAGGTGATCGCAAAAAAATAAAAACAAATCAGCCATTAATTTATACTGTATATTTGAAAAAAATTATAAACAATAAAAACAATCAAAAATGAAACATTTAAAATGGACTTTATTATTAGCTATACTACTAGCTATTACGGCATGTAAGGAAGATAAAACAGCTAATATGAAAGATGGTATTTATGCCGATATCAAAACCAATAAAGGCGATATCATAGTAAACTTAACTTACCAAGAAACACCGGTAACAGTTGCTAATTTTGTGGCTTTAGCCGAAGGAAAGAATTCTCTTTTAACACTTAAAGATTTAATTGGAAAACCCTTTTTCAACGGTATTAAATTCCACAGGGTTATCAAACAATTTATGATTCAAACTGGCGATCCAAATTCGCTTGATTCAATACCCGAAAATGATGGCACAGGTGGACCTGGTTATAACTTTGAAGACGAATTTCCTAAAGATTCTGTAGGTAAATTAAAATTCTTATTTGATGGAAAAGGGGTTTTAGCAATGGCTAATGCCGGACCTAATACTAATGGTAGTCAGTTTTTTATCACTCATGTGGCAACACCTCATTTAAACGGACTTCATACCATTTTTGGTCATGTTGTTGACGGACAAAGTGTTGTTGATACCATTGCGCAAAACGATTCAATTATTAAAATTGACATCATAAGAAAAGGTAAAGAAGCAAAATCTTTTGATGCCAACAAAGTTTTTTCGGATGCTTTCAAGGCATATACAAAACTTCAAAATGAAGCTTTTAATAAAGCTCAAGAACTAACCGTAAAAGAAGGTGAATCTTTTATTGCCGAAATGAAGAAAGCTGGATATAAAATAAATACCTATGATTCTGGTTTGATAATAGCCATTAAAAAAGAGGGGAAAGGCGCAAAACCTAAATCCGGAGATGTTGTACAAGTACATTATACAGGTCGTTTAACATCGGGTCTAGAATTTGATTCATCTATAAAAAAAGGAGAACCTATAAAATTCCCAATTGGCACAGGACGTGTTATTAAAGGTTGGGATTTTGGAATTATGGAATTGCCGGTTGGTACTAAAGCAACATTATTTATTCCGTCAACATTAGGATGGGGTGCAAGAGGCGCTGGTAGCGTTATTCCCCCAAATGCAAATGTTATTTTTGATGTTGAGTTGTTGAAAATAGGAGCATAATTAATAATCTTTAAAATTATTTAAAAGCCATTCTGAACTATCAGAGTGGCTTTTAGCTTTTATATAATTTTTCCAATAGCTTTTGAGCGGCTAAAAAAGGAGTGGTTTCGCGATTATTTACAGCCTCTAATTGGGTTTTAATGGCCTCTTTTATATTTGGCAAAGACTCAAAATTTCTTAAAAGTTCTTGTTTAATGGTTGCTTCTAGCCAATATTTGTTTTGTTGTTTTCTGTTTGCTTCAAAATAGCCATTGGCTTGGGTAAGATTAATATACAATTTTATCAATTCCCAAATTTCTTCAATGCCAGTTTGTTGAAGCGCACTACAAGTCAAAACTTGTGGACTCCACTGGCTTTCTTTTACAGGAAATAAATGCAAGGCGCGATTAAATTCTGTTTTTGCCACATCAGCACAACGCGTATTTTCACCATCTGCTTTATTGATAACAATAGCATCAGCCATTTCTATTATGCCGCGTTTGATTCCTTGAAGCTCATCTCCGGCACCGGCTAATTTTAGCAATAAAAAGAAATCCACCATATTGTGAACGCTTGTTTCCGATTGTCCAACGCCAACAGTTTCAATAATAATTACGTCAAAGCCAGCGGCTTCGCAAAGCAAAATACTTTCGCGTGTACTTCTGGCTACGCCGCCTAGCGTAGTTCCCGAAGGTGTTGGCCTAATGTATGCTAAGTTGTCTTTTACCAAAAGTTCCATTCGGGTTTTATCACCCAAAATGCTACCGTTATTTATAGAGCTGCTTGGATCTATTGCCAACACAGCAACTTTTTTTCCTAAGCCAGTCAATAGTTTTCCAAACGATTCAATAAAAGTGCTTTTACCTACGCCGGGAACTCCTGTAATGCCAATTCTGATAGATTTGTTTGCAAAGCCCACGCAAGCTTCTAAAATTTGCATCGCTTTTTCGTGCTTTTCGGTATTAGAACTTTCTACCAGCGTTATTGCCTGACTTAGATAGGTAATATTTCCGAGTCTGATTTCTTTAACAAAATTAGAAACACTCGGCTGTTTTGCTTTTGGACGTTTTATCTTGTTGATAAATGTCACATCCATATTTTCTTTTAATGTAATATTTTTTTTATCCGATAAGGCCATAAACAGGATATAAAAATCAAATTTTGGTAAATTTAATCAAAATCATGCAACCTATTAATTTAATTTTTTGATTACTAAAATCCTTTATTCAAATCTTAGTATCTTTGAAACTTTAATAGCAAAAATTGTATTGATGTCATTATTAAAAATATATAATTCACTATCAAATAAAAAGGAAGTTTTTAAACCTATACACGAGCAAAATGTCGGTATGTATGTTTGTGGGCCAACGGTTTACAGCAATGTGCATTTAGGTAATGTGCGGACTTTTATGTCGTTTGATATGATTTTAAGATACTTTAAACTTCTAGGTTATAAGGTTAGATATGTTAGAAATATTACAGATGCTGGTCATTTAGAAGACGATTCTACCGAAGATAAAATCTCTAAAAAAGCGCGTTTAGAAAAGTTAGAACCGATGGAAATTGTGCAACAATACACCGTCGATTTTCATCAGATTTTAGAACAATTTAATTGTTTTGCGCCAAGTATTGAGCCTACCGCAACAGGTCATATTGTCGAACAAATTGAAGCCATTAAAACTATTTTAGATAAAGGTCTAGCTTATCAAGTTAACGGGTCGGTTTATTTTGATGTTGTAAAATACAATAAAACTAAGCATTACGGCATTTTATCAGGTCGAAATATTGAAGAACTTTTAGCCAATACACGTGAATTAGATGGACAAACAGAGAAACATAATCCGCAAGATTTTGCACTTTGGAAAAAAGCTTCTCCACAACATATTATGCGTTGGCCTTCGCCTTGGAGCGATGGTTTTCCGGGGTGGCATTTAGAATGTACCGTGATGAGCACAAAATATTTAGGTGAAAATTTTGATATTCACGGTGGCGGAATGGATTTAAAGTTTCCACATCATGAATGCGAAATTGCACAAGCCGAAGCGTGTAATAATCACGCACCAGTAAATTACTGGATGCACGCTAATATGCTGACTTTAAATGGCAAAAAAATGTCGAAGTCAACGGGAAATTATATCCTGCCAAAAGACCTGTTTTCTGGTAAATCAGATTTACTGTCAAAAGCTTTTACGCCAAGTGTAGTTCGGTTTTTATTTATGCAAGCCCACTATCGCAGTGTTTTAGATTTGTCTAATGACGCATTAGAAGCCTCAGAAAAAGGCTATAATAGATTGATGGAAGCCTTGCAATTGCTGCCTAGTTTAATGGCTTCAAAAACATCTGATTTCGATGTAAAAGATTGGAAAGAGAAGTGCTACCAAGCAATGGACGATGATTTTAATACACCTATTTTAATTGCTCATCTTTTTGAAGGCGTTAAACAAATCAACTCAATTGAACAATCGCAAACGCATTTATCTCAAGAAGATTTAGCCGAGTTTAGCAAAATGATGAAGACTTTTGTATTTGATGTACTCGGGCTAGTAAATGAAAATAGTATTTCGAATACCCAAACTTTAGATGAAGTAATCAACATGCTGATTAGATATCGAAATCAAGCTAGAGCTGATAGAAATTGGGCTTTATCAGATGAAATTCGCGATGAATTAGCCGGTTATGGCGTGCAATTAAAAGATGGTAAAGACGGCACAACTTTTTCGGTAAATTGATTTTGCAAGTTTAATTTGACAATAAGAAACAAACAATAATCTAACAATTTCAAAATAAGAAGTAGCTTTGTTTAGAAAAATTTTGACATTACCGTTTATAATGTTGATAAAATTTTATCAAATAGCTATTTCTCCTTATACGCCAGCTAGTTGCCGTTATTCCCCAACTTGCTCACATTATACGATTGAAGCGCTTCAAAAACACGGCTTATTTAAAGGAGGCTTTTTGGCAATTAAACGGATAGCTAGTTGCCATCCGTGGGGTGGAAAAGGATATGATCCGGTTCCGGAAACACAAAATAAATCAGATAATAAGTAACAAATAACAAAAGCAAAAAATCATCTGCTAATAGCCAAATTATATTTTTTACATTTAACGATCTAAAACAAAACAACATGCTCGAATTAAGTATCAATTGGAATCCATCACCCGAATTATTTAAAATAGGACCCTTAGTCATTCATTATTACAGTTTAATGTTTATCATCGCCTTTGTTTTAGGACTTCAATTGATGAAGAAAATCTATATTGTAGATAAAATTGATATTGAAAAATTAGATTCTTTATTTATGTATGTGGTTATTTCAACGCTAGTTGGCGCACGACTTGGCCATGTTTTCTTTTATGATTGGGCTTATTTTCAAAATCATTTAGCCGAAATTATTTTACCAATTAGACAACAACCAGGTGAAAGTTTATTTTTTGGTTTGGTTAAGGATTACACTTTCACAGGATTTAGAGGTTTAGCAAGCCATGGTGCTGCTATAAGCATTGTTTTAGCACTTTATTTTTACAGTAAAAACGTGATAAAAAAACCATTTTTATTTGTGCTGGATAGGGTAGGAATTATGGTTGCCTTAGCGGGATTTTTTATTAGAATCGGTAATTTGATGAACTCCGAAATAATTGGTAAACCTACCAACTCAAGTTTTGGATTTGTCTTTCAACGTTTAGGTGAAGATTTTCCGAGATACCCCACGCAATTATTTGAAGCATTTAGTTATTTAATCATCTTCTTTTTATTGTGGCATATCTATTGGAAAACAAATAAAAAACAACAACAGGGCTATTTATTTGGGTTGTTTTTTGCTTTGCTCTGGTCGGTTAGATTTTTGATAGAGTTTTTAAAAGAACCTCAAGTTGAAGAGCGCTCTACTTGGCTTTTAAATACGGGTCAATGGTTGAGTATTCCGTTAATTATTATTGGGGTCTATTTTGTAGTAGCATCATCTAAAAAATCAA
>JAVHOP010000141.1:0-1370 GCA_036170135.1 Flavobacteriaceae bacterium
GCCCAAGGTTGGGATGCTTTTCTTAAAAAGTAAGTTTAGAAAGTGTAATAATGTTTACCATAATAAACATAATCAATAGTAAAATGTTTCCTATAATAAACAAAATGTTTATATATTTGTACTTTATAAGAAACAAAAATGGAAAACTTACGTTTTAAACATAACAATATTATCAATGAAGTTGATGTAACTTTTCAACGATATTTGTTAAAACAATTACCTTGGAACGAGCGACTTATTGGCATAAAAGGCTCTAGAGGTGTCGGAAAAACAACTTTGTTGTTACAATATATTAAACAACAATACGGCTTATCTTCTAAAGTTTTATACATTTCTTTAGATGACTTGTATTTCTCAGAATATAAACTTACCGATTTTGTAGCTGAATTTGTTTCAAAAGGCGGTGAACATTTATTTGTAGATGAGGTTCATAAATACAAAAATTGGTCGGTTGAACTCAAAAATATTTACGACACTTATTCTAAATTGCAAATTGTTTTTACAGGATCTTCCTTGTTAGAAATTCTGAATTCACGAAGCGATTTAAGTAGAAGAGCTTTGGTTTATAATATGCAAGGATTATCGTTTAGAGAATTTCTAAATTTTAATTATAATACTAATTTTGAGTCATTTAATTTAGAAGCTATACTAAAAAATCATGTTGAAATAGCAACGCAATTAAATGCCAAAATAAAAGTTCTACAGCATTTTAATGAGTATTTAAAAATAGGATATTTTCCGTTTTACAATCAAAATGAAACCTTATATTATCAAAGATTACAAGAAATTATCAATATGATATTAGAGATTGAATTGCCTTTGATGCGACATACAGACATATCAATTATCAGTAAAATAAAGCAATTGATTTATATCATTAGTCAGTCAGTGCCTTTTAAACCAAATATTTCTGCCTTAGCGGATAAAGTTAAAACAACGCGGAAGACTTTATTAGAATATATCAATTATCTTAATGATGCCAATGTTTTAAAGTCTTTAAGCAAGGATAATTTTGGAGTAAGTGTTTTGCAAAAGCCAGAAAAGCTCTATTTCGAAAATTCAAATTATCTCTATGCGATTATGAGTTCTGAACCAAATATTGGAAGTATAAGAGAGCTTTTTTTCTTAAATCAACTCTCACAAAATCATAAATTGACTTATCCAAGTAAAGGTGATTTTATGGTTGATGAACGTTTTTTATTTGAAATAGGCGGTAAGGACAAGACTAAAAAACAAATTATTGGACTCGAAAATGCTTTTATAGCTGCCGATAATATTGAGTTGGGTTATGAAAATAAAATTCCTTTGTGGTTATTTGGATTTTTGTATTAAATAAAGCTAAGCTATTTTGGCTGGGATGCGTTTCTTAA
>JAVHOP010000142.1:0-13013 GCA_036170135.1 Flavobacteriaceae bacterium
CTTCACTTCACTTTGTATCTTCCCGATATTCATCAGGACAGGCAGGATGACAAACACATTTAATCTCTCTTATTCTTTTCATTTTTATCATATCCAATCACAAATTGTAAGATTCGCAGAAGTGGTTTCGGAAGTAGTTATCATTGAAGTCTTTAAATTATTGATTGCGAAGTTGACAAATAAAAAACCCATAAACATTTGGTTTACGGGTTTTTAGTGAGATTTGATGAATTCTCAGCGGAGAAAGAGGGATTATTTTCAATACTCCCTCTATCGGCATTTTGCAAATGCCACAGCCTTAAAAGCAAAAAACCACTCAAGTAAACTTGGTGGTTTTTTATTTTCAAGCCTCACACTTGATTGCGGAGAAAGAGGGATTCGAACCCCCGGAGGTGTGACCCTCAGCAGTTTTCAAGACTGTCGCAATCGACCACTCTGCCATTTCTCCAAATGGTGTGCAAATATAAAACCCTTTTTTGTTTTGCTAAAATTTTTTTTACTTTATTTATAACAAATAAAAAGCTATTATAAATAGTGCTTTATGGACGTCTTTTAAAAAAATTTTGGTTTCTTTTTGGGCGGTTATCTTGACTGCCATTCTGATTTGAAGGATTTCTTTTTTTAGGTGAAAAATTATTAGGACGTCCTTTGGGTTTATCATCAAATTCGCATGCCGTTTTATCATCGGTTTCATCGATCAAAAAAGGATGGTTAGTGACTACCGGAATAGTTTGTTGAATCAGCTTTTGTATATCTTTTAAATAAGCACGTTCTTCTTGATCACAAAACGAAATGGCAGTACCGCTCGCACTGGCTCTACCCGTACGTCCAATACGGTGTACATAGGTTTCGGGGATATTCGGCAAATCGAAATTTATCACCAAAGGCAATTCTTCTATATCAATACCACGCGCAGCGATATCGGTTGCAACCAACACATTTAAATAACCATCTTTAAAACTGTTTAACGCTTTTTGTCGCGCCGCTTGCGATTTGTTGCCGTGAATGGCTTCTGCTTGAATATCGGCTTGATTTAAGTATTTTACGATTTTATTCGCACCGTGTTTAGTCCGTGAAAACACTAATACGGATGCTTCGGGTTCGGTTTGTAACAGATGGATGAGCAGTTTTATTTTACTGCGTTTGCCAACAAAATATATTTTTTGTTCAACTTTCTCGGCCGTGGTTTGTTCGGGTTTAATAACCACTTTATCAGGATGTCCACCCAATATTTGTTGTGATAATTTGACAATATCTTCGGGCATAGTTGCCGAAAAGAACAGTGATTGTCTTTTAGTTGGCAACTTAGCAATGATTTTTTTAATGTCATGGATAAATCCCATATCCAACATCCTGTCGGCTTCGTCTAATACAAAATAGTCAATGTAACTTAGCGAAATGATTCCTTGATTCATTAAATCGAGCAATCGTCCGGGTGTAGCAACTAAAATATCAATGCCTTTTCGCAAAATTACTGTCTGATTCATTTGTTTAACCCCACCAAAAATTACAGCATTTTTGATACCTGTATAGCGACTATACGACGTTAAACTATCGGCTATCTGAATGGCTAATTCGCGTGTTGGGGTTACAATGAGCGCTTTTATTTGCCGTTGTGATCCTCGATCTTGTCTGTTTTGAAATAGAAATTGGATAATTGGAATGGCGAATGCCGCAGTTTTTCCGGTTCCTGTTTGGGCGCAACCTAACAAATCGTTGCCCTTTAACAGTATGGGAATTGATTGTAGCTGAATGGGTGTTGGATGTGTGTATCCCTCGCTATCTAAAGCTTTTAGGATTGGTTCAATAATTTTGAGATCTTTAAATGTCATTTGTTTTAATTGTAAAATCGTAAAGGTAGTGTAATTGTGTAAAGTGTTTTTTTTATAGCTAAAGCTGAATTAGATTCAGAAACTAATAACTAAAAAAGCCTATCAATGATGATAGGCTTCTACAAGAAAGTTAAATAATTTATATTAAATTACTTTTACATTTACTGCGTTTAATCCTTTTTTGCCTTGTTCTAGTTCAAATTCTACAACATCGCCTTCGCGGATGTCATCAATTAAACCTGATACGTGTACAAAATGATCTTTGTTTGTTCCTTCTTCTGTGATAAATCCGAATCCTTTAGATTCGTTGAAGAATTTTACTGTTCCTTTACTCATTGTTATTATTTATTATAAAATTTTAAGTGGCAAAGATAGATTAATAATCTGATAACAAACTATCTTTTTTTAAAAAAAATAAAATAATTGTTATTGCAAGCGTTTGATTATAAAATAAATACTTTAAGACAAGCAAAGTAATCGCATTCCTGTTGGAGTTAAATCAATAATTTTTAATTTATATAAATTGCCAATACCTCTTTTAAAAGCCTTTTTGCTCAAGCCTACTTGTTTCTTTATATCCTCTGGATCGCTTTTATCGTTTAAGTTTAAGATACCATCTGCATTTTTTAATGCCGATAAAATCATATTACTATTGACATCAATACTTTTTCTATAGCCAAGTGGTTCTAATAATAAGTCAATTTTACCATCTTCTCGAACCTGTTTAACATAAGCTTTTATTCTGTCACCAGTTCTCACATTTTTAAACAAATCGGAGTTAAATATCAAACCTGAATATTTATTATTGACGATAACTTTCATACCTAAATCTGTTTGATTTAATAACAAAGCATCTACCTCTTGTCCTATTTCAAATGTTACATCATCAAAAACTATGTATTTATCAATTTTTGAGGTGCCAATCATTCTGTTAGATAAATCATCTTGAAGTACGTAAATTATATACCACTCACCTGCTTCCATCTTTTCGTGTTGAAAGGCAAAGGGCACCAATAAATCTTTTTCTAATCCCCAATCTACAAAAGCACCTATTTTATTCACTTCTTTAACGCGCAAATAGGCAAATTCCCCCAATTGTACTTTTGGCATAAACATAGTTGCTACCAATTTGTTGCTTTTATCGTGATAGATAAAAACGTCTAATTCATCATCAATAGCTAAGCTATTAGACATATATTCATTTGGTAAAAACACTTCATTATGGTCTTCATCTGTCAAGTAATAGCCTGATTGTATTGAACGACCTACTTTTAAATGATTTGTTTTTCCTATTTCCATGATGTATATAATTTAGATGCGCTGATAAAACTTTAAACTGGTTTCAAGTTTTACTTAGGCGTATTTATTTCAATTTTATTTTTTGGTGGCATCGGACCACGAAGATGGATGATAAGTCCGTTTAAAAAGTTGCGCAATAGCTGATCGCCACAAGGCATATATTTAGGATGATCTTCGGCTCTAAAAATAGCGCCTAATTCGCTTTTGGTAACATTAAAATTCACCAATTTGCAAATCTTAATAATATCATCGTCACGAAATTTGTGTGCGACTCTTATTTTTTTGAAAACATCGTTATTTGATAGTCCCATAAGGCAAAGTTACTGCTTTTTTGATTTGAAATATTTTAACTTTTAGTTTACTCGCAATAGATTCTATACAGCGCTCGCCATCCATGGCTGCCGAAACAATACCTCCCGCATAACCGCCACCTTCGCCACACGGATACAAGCCTTGTATTTGGGGATGTTCTAACGTTTCGGTTCTCGGAATTGAAACCGGTGATGAAGTTCTAGATTCTACGCCAACTACATTAGCTTCGGCGGTGTAAAATCCTTTCATCTTATTTCCGAATTCTGTAAAGCCTAATCGCAGTCTGCCTCCTATCATTTTTGGCAATAAGGAATGTAAGGGAGCTGATTTTAACCCGGGTTGGTATGAAGTTGGGTTTAAATCGGTTGACAAACGACCTTCTACAAAATCGGTTAAGCGTTGAGCAGGTGCTGTTTGGCATCTACCACCGGCATTATAAGCTAGTTTTTCTAATTCTTTTTGAAACTCAAGTCCTTTTAAAGCGCCAAATTTTTCGTATTTATAAAGATCCTTTTCGGCATTAATTTCTACCACAATTCCAGAATTTGCAAACGGATTATTCCGTTTTGAAGGCGACATGCCATTTACAACGACTTCGCCTTTTGCGGTTGCTGCCGGAACAATAAAACCGCCAGGACACATACAAAACGAATACACGCCGCGCTCTTTAACCTGATGTACCAAATTATAAGCAGCAGCCGGTAACAAAGGATTGCGTTCACCGCGACAATGGTATTGAATTTGATCGATTATTTGCTGCGGATGCTCAACCCGAACGCCCATTGCAAATGACTTTGCCTTTAAGGCAATATCTTTTTTGTTGAGTAAATAATAAATATCTCTAGCCGAATGTCCTGTTGCTAAAATCACGGCATTTACTGTCATTTCATTGCCATTTTGTAACTGAATGGCTTGCAATTTGTTTTGATTGATAACAAGATCAACCACACGACTTTCGAAATGAATTTCGCCACCAAACTTTAAAATGGTTTCGCGAATGTTAGCAACAATTCTCGGTAATTTATTGGTTCCGATATGCGGATGCGCATCGGTTAAAATTTCTTCGGTAGCACCGTGACTCACCAATATTTCAAATATGCGCTTAACATCACCACGCTTAAGACTCCGCGTGTAAAGTTTGCCATCAGAATAAGTGCCTGCACCACCTTCGCCAAAGCAATAATTCGAGTCTTCATCAACGGTATGAAATTGGTTGATAGCACGTAAATCACGTCGTCGCTCTTGAACTTTTTTACCACGTTCTAAAACAATTGGTTTAAAACCCAACTCTAAACAGCGCAGAGCGGCAAACATACCAGCAGGGCCAAATCCGATGATATGAATGGGTTTGGCTTGTGATACATCCCGATAATTAAAATGATAGTCGTTTGTTTCAGTAACAGGTTCGTTGATATAAATTTCTAATTTATAATTAAAAATAATTGGTGATTTACGCGCATCAATCGATTTTTTTAAAATCTTGATGCCTTTAATCACTTTTTCATCAACACCTAAATGCTTGGCTACTTTTTGCTTTAGCAGGTCGTTTTGGCCAGCTTCTTTAATAGAAATTCTGAAATTTATATTCCTTATCATGCCGCAAAATTACGGAATATTAAGCCAGCATCATTTTAGTTCGATAATATTTTTGAAGTCGAGTTATTGGTTAATTATCTCCTTTTTCCGAATAAGCGTAACAAGTATAAAAACAAGTTAATAAAATCGAGGTATAAGGTTAAGGCTCCTAAAATGGCAATTTTTCTAGCCTCATCAGATTCTCCATCAATATTTTCGCCAATCCGTTTAATCTTCTGAGTATCATAAGCTGTTAGCGCCACAAAAATCAGTACTCCAATATAAGTTATTACCCAATACATCATTTCGCTTTTCATAAACATATTGACAATTGAAGCAATAATAATTCCGATAAGGCCCATAAAAGCAATATTACCGATACTGGTCAAATCTTTTTTGGTGTAATAACCATATAAACTCATCGCCCCAAAAGTACCTGCTGTTACATAAAATGTCGATGCAATTGAAGCGCTGGTATAAATCAGAAAAATAACCGATAAGGTTAAGCCGTTTAATGCGGCATAGAGCAAAAAAACTAGTGTTGCTGTTTGCGCTTCAATTCGATTGATTACAGAAGTCAAGTAAACTACCATCAATAATTCGCCAATTATCAGACCATAAAAAACCCAACGGTTGCCAAAAATGATTTGAGAAACGGCAGGTGTATTGGCTGCCCATGCTGCGACAATACCTGTAATAATTAAGGCTCCCGACATCCAAGCGTAAACTTTGGTTATAAAACTTGATTGTGCTAATGCTATTTGCTCTTGTAACACTTGATTTGAGTTCATAGATATTTTATTTTATTGTTTTAAGTGCCTCAAAATTAATCTTTTTACCAATAGTAGCAAAGCTCTTTAGATACTTTGATTAGGCCGAATTTCGACTCGCATTAATATTGCCGAATAAGGAGCGTGTAACCATCTTTTCATAAATTACTACCAAATCTTTGTCAATTTTTGGTGCTTTTTGTAGTTCTTGAATTTTGCGCAAAGCATATTGTTGAATGGTTAAAAGTGGTAAAACAATGCTTTCGCGGATATCGATTGAGGCTTTTCCATCTGGGTTGTTTTGCATCAAAACTTCATATCCTGTTAATTTAAGAATCAGACTTTTAGTGGTTTCATATTCTTGATGAATCAGCTTCCAAAATTCACCAAATTCTTCATCGTCAGCCATATAAGCGGTCAGTTTAAAAAATGATTTTGTTAAAGACATCATACTGTTTTTAATTAATGCTTTAAAGAAATCGGAATCTTTGTAGAGCTGAATCAACAAATCAAATTGACCTTTATCATCATATTTTTTTAAGGCAGCGCCAACGCCGTAAAATCCGGGAACATTTTGTTTTAACTGGCTCCACGAGCCTACAAAAGGAATGGCTCGCAAATCGTCAAAATTAAGTTTATCCGAATTTGAGCGTTTGCTGGGACGACTTCCAATATTGGTTTTGGCATAATATTTAAGCGTGCTCATCCGCTCTAAATACGGCAAAAACTTTGGATGGTTTTTAAAATTGACATAGGCCTGATAACTTGTCAAAGCCAAGTCACTCATAATTTTAGAGTTGCTTTCAGAAAGTTCATTATTAGATTTGCTAAATAGTTTGTTGGCAATTCCTGAACTCAATAGCTGTTCAATATTATACCGCGAAGAATCTAAAGTGCCAAAATTCGAACTAATGGTTTGACCTTGAACCGTTAACTGAATTTCTTGATTTTCGATAGTAGAACCCAATGACGCATAAAATTGATGAGTTTTGCCGCCACCTCTTGCCGGCGGTCCACCACGTCCATCAAAAAAAATGACAGTAATACCGTTTTTCCTAGAAATTTCGGTCAGACTTTCTTTAGCTTTATAAATAGACCAATTTGCCATTAAATAACCGCCATCTTTTGTACCATCACTAAAGCCCAACATCATGGTTTGTTTGTTATTTCGGTGTGATAAATGTTTTCTATACGCGTTATTTTTGTATAGTTGTGTCATCACTTTTGTGGCATTGGTCAAATCGTCGATGGTTTCAAAAAGCGGAATAATATCAACACTTAAATCATCTTTAAATCCGCATAAATTGAACATTGCAAAAGTTTCCATCACATTTAAAGCCGTCTGGTTATTGCTTATAATATAGCGATTTGCGCCTTGTTCACCATTATTTTGCTGAATGGTCTTGATCGCTTTTATTGAGCCTAATGTTTTGTGAACCATATCATCATTAAACCAATTTACATCGACATTTTCAGAAACATGAGATAAGATTTCTATTTGTTCTTCTTCATCTAAATCAAGATAATTATTAGGAAATAAGTGGCTATTTTTATCCGATAAGGTTTTTACTAAAGTCTCAAAAACGGCGTGATGCACACGACTATCTTGACGGATATCTAAAGTGGCAAAATGGTAGCCAAATAAATTGACTTTGTTTATTAAATCGGTAATCTCATCGACATAAAGTGATTGATGATTGCTAATTAATAAATCTTTAATGTGTTGTAATTTCTCTTTGAAATTGGTTAACGAAATCATCGTATTGGCTTCTAGATTGGTAGAATTTTCGAATAAAAGATGCTCTAATTCTTTTACCAATTCGTACACGCCTGCAAAAGTAAGTTTGCGTTTTAAGACACGCATATCGCGATAATATCTTTTTAAAATGGTTTGTTTTAAACGATTAGCTACTTGAATGGTAATTTTAGTTGTAACATACGGATTACCGTCTCTATCGCCTCCAGGCCAAAATCCCAAATTAATGATATCATTTTTAATGGGCTTATTGTCAAAAATATTGCTCTGAACATAATTGTAAATTTCAGGCAATGATTTATAAAACACATTTTCTAAATACCAAATCAGGCTTACGGCTTCTTCAAAAGGCGTTGGCTTTTCGTGCTTAAAAAAAGGCGTTTTACCTAATTGCGCTAACAATTTGTTAATTCGCAATAAGTCATTTTGCTGAATGGCTTCTGTTAAATCGGTAATAATTCCTAAAACCGTTCCGGGATAGAATTGTGTAGGATGTGCAGTCAATACAATTCTGGTTTTAAAATGCTCTAAATAATTTTTTAAAGCTTCATTTTTTTGTTCTTTAACGGCTATTTCTTTAGTGTTTCTAAGGGTTCCAACACCATCCATATTATTGACTACTGCAAAAGCTGAATCTTCGACAGCATCGAATAATACGACTTGGCGTTCTATGTATTGGATAAACTTAAACAACAAACTTATTTTATCCTCATCAGTAGTGTTTTTGCGATAAGTTGTGAAAAACTCTTCTATAATTTCAGTAGGATTATTACCGTTTTCGAAACCATTTTTGCACAATTCATAAAACAGCGGCAATAATACACCTGTTTTATTGATGGCATCAAAAGGAAGTGTCATAAAAATACTGTTGTAAATCTGGTATTTAGCTAAGACATTTTCATTAAATCGTTTTAATTTTGGCAACGTTGACATTTCTCTTTATTTAAGAGCGAAAAATACAAAAGCTTTAGTTAATAAAATGTTATCTAAAAATTATTTTACGAAAACGATTGAAAATCCTTAATTTAGATACTATGATAATCTTTATTAATAACTTTTGGAATTGATATTGTTCATTCTAATAATTATCCACATCAATAATAAAGCGTACCGATTTAAATTCGGCTATTGCCAAAAAACTGTCTTTAACTTTGAGCAAAGCTATTTTCGAATTTATTAAATGCTGATTTTTAGAAAATTTCAACAAAAAAGTCTTGGCATATAAATTCCGAATTCTTGGAATCGGAGGATCAGTAGGTCCTAAAACTTCATTTTTAAATGTAGCTATCAATGATTTACCCAACCATTCACTTGCGTTATAAAGTGTATTGGGGTTTTTGTGCTTTAAAATAATTTTTACCAATCTCACATAAGGCGGATAGCGATGTTGTTTTCGTTCGCTGAGCTGTTCTCGGTACATTTCAACATAAGCATGTGCCTGAACCTGCTGTAAAATCTGATGAAATGGATTATAAGTTTGTATAACTACTCGTCCTTTTGAAGCACTTCTACCCGACCTCCCCGCAACTTGTTGCAAGAGTTGAAAACTGCGTTCATGTGCTCTAAAATCGGGAAAATTTAGCATATTATCGGCTTGTAACACCCCTACCAAAGTAACATTATAAAAATCTAAACCCTTGGTTAACATTTGTGTGCCGACCAATATTTTGGTATTGCCTAGTTGGAAATCGTTGATAATTTTTTGATAGGAATATTTACCGCGTGTGGTATCAAAATCCATTCTGCCAACAGGCACATCAGGAAGCAAATCTTGCAAAGCATCAACAATTTGTTCTGTTCCAAATCCTTGTGTAGTCAACGTAGCATTACCGCAAGCCTTGCAATTAGTTTGTAAAGGTTCAATATAACCACAATAATGGCATTGCAGTATATTTTTTAGTTTATGAAACGTCAAGCTCACATCGCAATTTGGGCAATGAGGCACTACCCCACAAGAAGTACAACTCACAATGGGCGCATAACCACGCCTATTTTGAAATAAAATAATTTGGTTTTGATTTTGCAAAGCGTGTTTAATCTCAGCTAAAAGCTTATCAGAAAAGAAACCATTCATCTGCTTTTTTTTATAGGTTTCTTTTAAGTTAATTAATTCTATTTTTGGCAAAGTACCTTCGCCGTAGCGCTCAGATAATTCAACCAAAGCATACTTATTTTTTTGAGCATTGTAGTAACTTTCAATAGATGGCGTTGCACTGCCCAAAACCACTTTTACTTTGTGAATATGAGCTAAAACAATGGCGGCATCACGAGCGTGATAACGCGGTGCCGGTTCAAATTGCTTATATGAATTTTCGTGTTCTTCATCAACAATAATCAATCCTAAGTCAGAAAATGGCAGCAATAAAGCCGAACGTGCGCCGATAATTATTTTAGCCTTATCGGAATGGTTTATCAAATTCTGCCAGACTTCTACCCTTTCGTTTACGCTGTATTTTGAATGGAAAACCGCTAACACATCACCAAAATAAGCTTGTAAGCGGATGATTAATTGAGTGGTTAAGGCAATTTCGGGCAACAAAAACAACACTTGCTTGTTTTGTGATAAAACTTCTTGAATCAAACTGACGTAAATCTCTGTTTTTCCACTCGATGTGACGCCGTGTAACAAACAAACATCTTGTGTTACAAAAGCTTCTTTTATTTGATTTAAAGCGCTATTTTGCGCTGTAGATAAACACTTGATGTCAACTGTTTCGTCACTGTTTTGGATGCGGTCAACCGGCTCATAAAACACTTCGAAAAATGCTTTTGCGTGTAAGGCATTTAAAATGGCAACCGAACTGTTTCCTTTTTCCAGCAAATCGGATGCTAAAATAGTTTTCGTCCCTTTTGGATTTAAAACAAAAAATTGCAAGATTAAGGCACTTTGTTTCGGTGCATTTTTTAATCCGTTTAAAAAAGAATTTAAGGCAGCATTATCGTGATATTTTGGATTGAGCTTGACGTACTTTTCTAATTTTGGTTTGTACTTTTGGGTTAAAGATTCCTTCAATTCCACGACACCCTTTTTTAACAATTGTTGCATAAAACTGACAATTGTTTTCCGCTGCATGATATTGCTAATCTCTATAATTTTTAACTCCGGTTGATGCTGTAAAGCTTCAAAAATCAAAAATTCATCATCGGTTAACAAGGTTTCATCTATAAAGAGCGGATTTCTTACCACTAGAGTTTCGCTCTCCAACAATAAGCCTGAAGGAATGGCGGCGCGCAATACTTCACCTAAAGAGCAACAATAATAATCGGCTATCCATTGCCAATGTTTTAATTGCTGTTTGGTGATGATTGGTTGCTCGTCTAAAATTTGATAAATCGGTTTTGCCTCATAAGCCGTTGGAGCTTGTTGGTGGATATTATTTACAATAGCGGTATATAATTTTGATTTTCCGAAAGGCACCACAACGCGCATACCTGTTATTAATTGGCTAGCTTCTTCATCTGTTATGCTATAAGTAAATAACTTTTGAAGTGGAATGGGCAATATGACATCTATAAAAAATTCCAAATCGGTCTTAAGTTTTGAAACGTAAAAATAGTGGTTATTGTGGGAATATGGTTTTAAATATGATGAATCTTTTTTAGCCTTTTGCCTTTAGCCTTTTGCCTTTAGCCTTAATCATAAAAAAAACCTCAAAAAACAAAAGTGCTTGATGAGGTTCCGATTTACTAATGGTTTAACTATTTAATTTTTAAATAACTTTATTGATTTTGTTGTTTTATCAGTTGTAATCTTTACAAAATAGGTGCCCGTGTTTAAACGACTTAAATCTAAAGAAGTCTTTGTGTAGTTTACAACTTTTAGAACCACTTGCTGTCCTAATAAATTTAAAATCTGAATATTTTTTATAGGTTCTTGTGCATTGATATTTAGAACATTGGTTACCGGATTTGGATACATTTGGAAACCTTTTATGATATTGGTTTCGATACCCAAAACAACATCGGTTGAAAAATTCCAACTTGTTTTATCAGAAAAACCAGGGAAGTCATTTCCTGACATATCGGTAAATGCACCAGTCGGAATTTCAACATATAAGGCGGTATGGCTTGGCAAGGTTAGGATATTACTAATGTTAATACTTACAACGCCCATTGTTGATAGTCCTTTGTTAGCAATGTTATCAATGCTTACTTCAGAACCATTAACCGGAATTGAGGCAACTTCAACATCATCGCTAACTTGCTTAATGAGGATATTGCCCGACCCTTTTTTAACATCTTCACTAAAATTTATTTGTAAATTGCTTGAGTTTACGTTAGCCCCATCATCTGGTGGCCACAAACCAGAAACTGCAGGAGGTGTTACATCAGTTACAGTGAGTATAAAATTTTGAACGGTACTTCCTCCTTGATTATCTTGTGCATTTATGGCAATATCGTAAACTCCTGCATGTGTTTTGGCATCACCCATAAGAATTTTTTCTGGCGTAATTCTTCTGATTCTATGATTATAAGTATCTGCAACATAAATATTACCTGAAGCATCTACTGTTAACCCTTTAGGGAGGAAAAAAAATGCTTCTGAACCAACACCATCTAAATAACCACCATGCCTTACATCAAACTGAATATTATCCTTACCTGCCAATGTTGTAACTGCTCCAGTTGGTGTTATTTTTCTTATTTTATGATTATCAGTATCTGCAATATATACATTTTCATCTATATCAACAGCAATTCCTGTAGGATTACTAAATTGTGCTGCAACGCCTGTTCCATCAGCAAAGCCTACTGTTGAGCCAGCTAATGTTGATACCATTCCCGATGGCAAAATTTTTCTTATTCTATGATTTCCAGAATCGCATACATATATATTGCCGGATATAGAAATTGCAATTCCCATTGGAAATTTGAATTGCGCATTACTTCCTAAACCATCAGCAGTACCAAAAGTAGAGCCTGCAAATGTAGTAACCACTCCAGTGGGCGAAATTTTTCTAATATGAGAATTAAAAAGGTCTGATACATATACATTCCCCGATGCATCAACTGCCAAACCTTGTAGTCCACTAAATTCCACTTCTAATCCTGAACCATCAGTTGCGCCATTTATATAAGAAACTATTATCGTACTTACTTCACCGGTAGGTGTTATTTTTCTTATTTTATTACCTTCTCCATAATCTGTTACATATACATTTCCAGAGTCATCTATAGCAATTCCTCCAAAAGAATTAAATTGCGCAGAAGCTCCTGGTCCATCTAAATATCCTGAATTAGAACCTGCAAGGGTTGATACCACTCCTGCTTTTGTAATTTTTCTTATTTTTGGATTGCTACCATCTGCTACATAAAGATTACCTGAAGCATCAATTGCAACACTTCCGGGAAACCTAAATAAGGCAACTGTTCCAATTCCATCTTCATAACCCCCTGTGCCAGATAGATCATGCCCTGCAAAAGTTGTAACATTATAAATTGAAGAATTGACTAATGAAAGCCAACTCG
>JAVHOP010000142.1:13113-25652 GCA_036170135.1 Flavobacteriaceae bacterium
CCTGCAAAAGTTGTAACATTATAAATTGAAGAATTGACTAATGAAAGCCAACTCGGTATTGACAGTTTTGAAACATCAATAGCATCGCCATCGGCATCAGTTGTTTTAATGCTATATGAATAGGTTTCATTGTCGTTTATAGTGGTAATTGGTGATGACGTAAAAAGAGGGGAATTATTTTGGGCATTTAAATGAGAAGCAAAAAAAATACCAAAACAAAAAGTTATTAATAAATTAAAGTAATTTTTTTTCATCGAAGTAAAATTTTAAAAGTAGATTCTTTTATATTAATTCGATAGTTTATCAATTGTCACAATTTCTTTAAAGCGGCTACGCTAACAAAGACTCTTGCTTTAAAGTTTTAGGTAATTTACTATGGTTGTTTCATAGGCTAGCAATAATTTTGCGTATAAACGGTATAGAATCTAATATTACTGAGGAAGTTTCTTTATAATTACAGACAAATCTATAATAAATATCGTATTTAAACCAAATAGTTAGCAATAAAATATCATTTTTTTATTTGAAAACTTTTAAAAGTTAAGTATCAATAAAAAAAGAAAGGCTGTTACGCAAGCGCATAACAACCTTTCAAACCAAAAATCAACCAAATTTTTGACTAGACTTTTATTTTAGAGTGATATTTTTTATAAAATTTTTGCAATTTAGGGTTGATAACATTAACGCAATAGGGCTGGTTTTTATTGTTTGAATAATAATCTTGATGATAATCTTCGGCTTTATAAAACACGGTAAACGGATTGACTTCGGTTACAATTTTGGCATCAAATACTTTTGCTAAAGTCAAATCTGCAATCATTTGTAAAGCCTCAGATTTCTGATGATTATCGTGATAAAAAATAGCCGAACGATATTGCGTACCGACATCATAACCCTGTCGGTTTATAGTGGTTGGGTTGTGTGTTGCAAAGAAAATCTCAAGTAAATCTTTGTATGAAATAATTTCGGGATTAAAGGTAATTTGAGTGGCTTCGGCATGACCTGTTAAGCCGGTTACCACTTCTCTATAAGCAGGATTTTTAACCGTACCACCTGTAAATCCAGACGCTACCGATGTAACACCTTTAAGCTCTTGAAATATGGCTTCGGTACACCAAAAACAACCTCCTGCAAAGGTGGCGACTTCTAGTGGCTGTTTGATATTTGGATTATCTAGCATTTTTTTACTTTTTTGAGCATTAATAGTCGTCATAAACATTACCAATGCAAATGAAATAATTTTAATTTTTATCACTTTTTATAAAGGTTTACTTCTAAGTCGCATGACCAGTTGATGCCTTACAAAAAAAATTATTTGCCCATCGGAATTAATCCTTGTGGAAATTGAATGAGGCTTTCTGCTCCATTTTTACCGACACTAGCTACACCAAAAAAGTAATTATCTATCACAATATTATCAAGTGTGAATTGGGTTAATTTACCAACAAATCGGCTGTTTTGCCATTGTGGCGCTGTGGTATCGCGCCAATAAATTTTATAACCTAGCAAATTGTCATCGTCAATTGCATCCCATTTTAAAGTTGTTGAAGCTTGAACAGCGCCACCTATTAAAACGTGATTTGGTTGGGCTGGTGCCGATGCCAACGACGCCAAAGTTAAGCAATTAACAGCGGTCAGTTTAGCTGCATATTCAAAGTTGACCCCTTCTAAAACATCGCCATATTTAATGCCCTTTTCTATTCGAATATTTTGATGTTGACGGTTGTAATTTTCATGAGCCTCCATAATTCTAACACCCGTAAAACCTAAATCGTTAAACGGACGATGGTGTCCACCTCTTCCAAAACGATCCAATCGATAAATCATCATGGGTTTTAAATTGGTCATATAGGTTTCGGTTAAACGGACTACATACCGCGCTAATTGCCTAGATTGTCCATCGACTTCGCCTCCATAAAAGCGCATACTCCTAATCTCTTTTTCGGATGTTGCAGGTGAAATTGCTTCAGAAAACACCCTAAAAGTACTGTTATCTATAACACCATCAATACCCTCTATATTTCCAATCATATCGTTATTTAAAACACCAACGAGTTCCCACCCTTGTTCTTTTGCAAATTTTGCCAAACTGGTACCTCCATGCAAACCTTGTTCTTCGCCTGATAAACCGACATAAATAATGGAAATTGGAAACTTATATTTGCTCAAAACCCGAGCGGCTTCGATAGTTCCGGTTAAACCGGTTGCATTGTCATTCGCTCCCGGTGAATCTGAAGTCGCATCATTTGGATCTGAAACTCTCGAATCTATATCTCCAGTCATCATCACATATTTATTGGGATATTTTGTGCCGCGTTGAATCGCTAATACATTTACGATTTCAACATCTTTAAAAATGCGCTTGCCATCTTGAGTAACTAAAGCCTTTTGGTAGCCGACTTCCAAACAATTATTACAATCTTTTGAAATTTTATCGTATTCATTCTTTACCCAACGTCTTGCGGCACCTATGCCTCGGGTTTTTGAAACGGTATCCGATAAGGTATGACGTGTACCAAATCCTACTAAAGTGGTAATATCTGCTTTAATGTGATTGGCTTTTGGGGCCGTAGCAATGTCGGTCAGCATTTTTGAAAACTCGGTTTGCGAAAAGGTCAAGCTTGTTGTAAACAGAGCTATCAATAAAATTTTAAATTTCATAATTATTTAGTTTGAGTTGTTTTTATAGTTTGAGATTATCAATAACTTGAATCGTTTTTTCAACCATATCAAAGGTAACTGCAAGATGTGTCACCATCCTCAATTTACCACTTCCCATAGAACTGATTAAGATATTTTTATCTTTAAGCGCTTTAATAAAGGTGTTTTCGCTGACTGATTTTTCAAGATTAAAGATAATAATATTGGTTTCTATAGGCTCTACTTTGCTGACAAAAGATGATTTTTTTAGTGCTTCACCAATTTTTTTAGCGTGTAAATGGTCAATCGCCAAACGCTCAACGTGGTGGTCTAAAGCATAAATTCCGGCTGCAGCCAAATAACCAACCTGTCGCATAGCCCCGCCGAATAATTTACGAATGCGATAGGCTTTTTTAATATGCACTTCGCTTCCTAATAATAGCGAACCAATGGGCGCTCCCAAACCTTTTGACAAACAAATTGAAATGGTATCGAACAAATTGCCATATTGTTTTGGCGATTCCTTTTTAGCGACTAAGGCGTTAAACAAACGGGCTCCATCTAAGTGAAAAGCTAAGTTATTTTCTTTGCAAACTTGTTTAATTTTTTTGAGTTCTCCTATATCCCAACAAGCGCCTCCACCTTTGTTAGTTGTATTTTCTACAGCAACTAAGGATGTTTTTGCTAAATGAATATTATGGGGATCATTAATGGCCGCTTTTACTTGTTCGGCAGTAAACATGCCGCGATGACCATCTAAAAGACAACACGAAATTCCTGAATTAAATGCTGCACCACCTCCTTCAAAATTATAAACGTGCGCCCATTTGTCACAAATCATTTGTTCACCGGGTTGTGTGTGGATTTTAATGGCAGTTTGGTTGGTCATAGTTCCCGAAGGAAAAAACAAAGCAGCCTCTTTGCCAAAAAGTTTGGCTATTTTTTGTTGTAAAATAATGGCGGTTGGATCGGCATTAAAAACGTCGTCTCCCACTTCGGCATGAATCATCGCCTCAAGCATTTCAGGAGTTGGAATGGTTACGGTATCACTAATTAAATTGACAATCATTTTGAATTAGTTTTAAGTTTTGAGTTCTTAGTTTTGAGTTATTATTTTTAAATATTAAATTATGAGATATGTATTATTTCGATACTTGATTCCAGCTACTTGATACTTTTTTAATAACTATAACAACCTATTGGCGAACCATCAGGAATTTTTGGACTCGGAATAAGTTTAAAATTCTCAGGATGTGCTACATACTGGTTTATTTTAGCCGACATATCTGCATCATACATTTGTTGTACACCACTTGTTTTTCTGTTTTTCAAATAGCCCGACAAGTCGTTTAATTTAAATTTTACAATGGCGTTAACTTGCGGATAAGTATCAACTTGACTCGCTAAATTAAACAAGTATTTTAAGGTTTCGTAATTAATAGCATTTTGTAATTCAATTTGATAGGCATCTTTAAGCGACGATTTAAAAGTCTGATTTATCAAGGCATCTAAAGTTTCATCAAATCCCAATTGGGTTTGATCTTTACTTTTTTGAAGTACCAAACGCGCCGCACGCTCAGGATTTAATAAGATTGAGACAATCATTTCTGATGCGGTTGAAACGGCGCTTAAATCGTCAAATGTCAATCCGGTTTTACCGTCAAAAGACTCGCGTGTTCGCTCAAATCCTGTCGCACGAGGAGGAAATAAATCTCGTATGGCTTTTGGAATTTCTAAGGTTTCAACACTCATACTGTTTAATAATGCCTTTAATGCTTCTTTCTGATCGCTTGCACTAACTTCTTTGTTTGTAAAAAGTTTTGCACCTTTAACAGCGTAATTATAATCAAGTCCACCAATTAATTTCACGGTGGCTTCTACTTGGTAACGGTGTAACAAATACAGCGGAACAAATACATCTTCCAAATTTGAATACGGTTCACCCGATTTGATATTAGCTACCGAAAAGTTTTTTATCGCTAAAGCGCGGACCGTTAATAAACGTTCTAATTCCTTTGGGGCGCTTGTTCCATTATCCCATAAATGGGCATAAGGTGATGCACCACCAATTGATCTGGCATCAGCATCAGTCAAAAATTTAAAACCATTTTGTTCGGCATTATTTAATAAATTTTGTAATTGTACAGCTTCATTTGTCGCAAATTCCGAATAGGCATAAGTAGCTATAATTTTATCCCAATCGCCAATTCCGGTGGAATAGGCTTGACTAAAATCTAATTTTCCATCATTGCTAGTAATATATGGAAATGGATAATCCATAACCGATGCATTATGATTGATACTGGCTGCAAAATTATGTTGAAACCCGAGTGTATGCCCTACTTCGTGGGCGGCTAGCTGGCGGATACGCGCCAAAGCCAATTGCAATGCATCATCATCATTGGTATCACCCTTTTTGTATTGTGCAATTAATGCCGTAGCTATTAAAAAATCTTGACGGATGCGCAACGATCCCAAACTCACATGACCTTTAATAATTTCACCAGTTCTTGGGTCGCTTATGCTGGCACCATAAGACCAACCTCTGGTAGAACGATGCACCCATTGAATGACGTTGTATCTTAAATCTAATGGATCGGCCCCTTCGGGAAGCACTTTTACCTGAAAGGCATTTTTAAATCCGGCAGCTTCAAAAGCTTGATTCCACCAGCTGGCACCATCTATTAAAGCGGAACGAATCGGTTCTGGTGCACCGCGATCTACATAATAAATAATGGGTTTAACGGGTTCACTAAATGCTTCTTTTGGATATTTTTTTTCTAAGCGATGACGACCTATAAATCGTTTAATAATTGATTGATTAACAGGTGTTGCATAATCTAAATACGAAAATTGATATACGCCACTTCTCGGGTCATAAACTCTTGATTTGTAATTATTATCGGGCAATTCAACGAAAGAATAATGTTGATAAACTGTTACCAACGAAGCCGTTGGTGTTACACTGCGAATTTCGTAACCTCTAGGAGTACCTGCAAAAGTTAAAAGCACGTCAAATTCATCATTTTTAGGAAAGGCTCTGATGCGTTCTAAATTAAAAGCACTTTTAGTTTTATCGAGGCTATATTGACCTTGATTATTTTGCTGTAAGCGATTGGCAACGCCATGAAAATCTTGCATAAAAAAATCGGATGCATCTACTAAGTAATGCCCATTTTTAGTTTCTATTATTACAAAACCGAATAACACAGATTTTGCAAATGCTTCGCTCACAGAATTTTTTTCGTCAATATTATCGGTAATGGCTCTATAATCTTGATTGGGTTGAATTAGCAGCAGTTTGTTGCCGGCTTTTATGAATTTGACTACTTTTTCTCCCCCCAATTGACCGCGGTCTAAGCCGATATCATTTGATCCGATTCCTTGAGATAAAGCCGAAACCAGAAGAAACTCCTGATTAATTTTATCGACTTCAAGAAAAATTTTATCGGTATTATCATCGTAATAAAATGTAAAATAACCACTATAAGTTTTTACGTTAGGCTTGTCTTTAAAAAATTGACTAAAAGCTGGTTGAAAGCCGATTATTAGAAATGAGAATATTAATAATTTTTTCATGTTATGAGAATTTTTTATAAATGTATTAATTTAAATTTAATTTTTTGACACGTATTTTTTTGTGCCAATTTTGAAATGGCATCTTCACTTAATTGTAAAATTCGCGGATAACCGCCTGTAGTTTGGCAATCTTTCATCAACGCCATCAATTTTCCGCTTTGCGTTAATTGCACCGTGCCTGGCATCACTGCCGAAGTCAGAATTTCGTGTTTATGAACGAGGTTTAAAACCTCTTCAAATTGATATCCCATACGGCTATTTTTAACAATTTGAAAAGTAGCCGAAAGCAAAATATCTTGCTGTTTTGGCGTCAATAACTCAAATTCAGGACCTTTATAAGCTTCTAAAACATCCGATTCAAAATGCTGTATATCTACCTTGATGCTCGAATGTCCGAAGCGAAATATTTTTAATTGTTTGCCAATGGGCAAAATAACACCTTTATTTAATTTCACTAAATCAGTTATGCCTTTAAAGGCCGCGTAACTGTTTAGTTTTTGTTCGGTTTTAAATCCATTTTTTACAGCCAAATAACTTCTACATCCATAAACTGCTTTGCTAAAAGTTAAAATATCACCCATTTTAACGGACAATTTTGTTTGCATTTTTACCGGGATATTGTTTAATTTAGGCAACATATCGGCACCGGCAATGGCAATAACAGCTTCTTTCTGAAATAATAAAACAGGTCCAATTAAGGACATTTCTAAAACGGCGTGATGTGAACTGTTTCTTATCAATGCATTCGCTAAATTTGCGCTCACCTCATCCATAACTCCAGAAATGGGTACGCCAATTGAGGCGTATCCAAAGCGACCTAAATCTTGGATGCTATCAAAATAACCAGGCTTTATGACTTGAATGCTATGCATGATAAATTTCCATTTTAACGATATAAGTCTGTTTTTCTACAGCTTTAGAGATTTTATAATATTCATCTTTTGAAATCTCAAAAAATTTAATTTTATCGCCAGCTTTTAAAAAACAAGGTTCCTTTAAATTCACATCAAAAAAAGAGATTGGGGTTTTTCCGATAATATGCCAACCTCCCGGACTTTCCATTGTATAAACGCCAGTTTGTTTGCCTCCAATTCCAACCGAGCCTTTAGGTACATTTAAACTCGGATTTAACTTTCTAGGCAAATGCAAAACTTCTGGCAAACCACCTAAATAAGGAAATCCCGGTAAAAATCCTATAAAATGAACCGTGTATAAAGCTTTAGTATGCAAATCAATTAGTTGGTCAATAGAAAGTTTTTTTGCATTGAGATAAAATTCTAAATCCAATCCAAATTCGGCATCATAACAAACAGGAATATGCCAGATATCGCACTCTAAATTTTTAATATTCCATTCAATATTATAAATATTTTTTAAAATATCGACTTGTTTATTGAAGTCAGTTATGGGTTTTTGAAAAATGATTGTCAACGAATTATATGCTGGCACCAAGTCAGAAAATCCTTTAAAATGCCTTTTGATTTTTTTTTTGAAAATTAAGATATCGTCTAAAATTTCGTCCGTAATTTTTGCTGGCCATTCTATTAAAATAGCTTTATTTCCAAAGGTTTTATATGAGGGGTTAAATTCTTGCATCAATTGTTAGTTTATGCTGATATTCTTTTCTTTACACCTTTTGTGAATATGATTTAATATCGAAACGGCATTGATATTATCGCCGTGAATGCAATAGGTTTCAGCCTTAATTTCGACGATATCATCCGACAAACAAGTCACTTTCTGCCGAGATGCCATGCTGTAAAGTTGGTTAAAAACAGCTTCGGGGTCGGTAATCACAGCCTCATTTAACTTTCGTGAAACCAATGTTAAATCGTTATTATAACGTCTATCCATAAAGGCCTCGTATATCACCGTCACCTTATTTTTTTCGGCAATTTTTGCTAAAACAGAATGGTATGGTGCAAATAATATCAATTTTGGATCGATTTTTATCAATGCATCTACTATTGATTTTGCAATATCAGGTTTAATTGTAGCTTCATTATAAAGCGCGCCATGCGGTTTTAAATGATGTAATATCAATCCTAATTTTTCAGCCTCAATTTTTAAAGCATTTATCTGATTAAAAATGCTATCGGTCAATTCGGCTTCTTCCATTTTAATTACAGTTCTGCCAAAATTTTCTTGATCGGGATAAGAAGGATGTGCCCCAATTTTAACATGATATTTATTTGCTAGATTCAGAGTTTCAATCATCGTAAAAACGGTTCCGGCATGACCGCCACACGCCAAATTACAAGAACTGATTAATGGCATAATTTGAGCATCGTTGCCAATACCTTCGCCTAAATCGCAATTAATATCTAATTTCATTAGAAACTACTTATAATTTTAATCAAACTTTTTATACTTAAAAACAAGATTATCAATATAATAATTATAGATATCACATTCTGAATTTTTGTATTTCTATAACTTCCCAGAAGTGTAGTTTTATTAGATAACCACCAAATAAATAGGGCTATAATTGGCAATAAAATACCGTTTGCAACTTGTGCAAATTTGATGATGTCAATCGGTTTAAACCCGATGGAAGAAAACAATACGCCAATTCCTAAAATAGTCATCCAAACCGCTCTAAACTTTGTCGATTTTAAATCAGATGACCAATTAAAACAATTTGTAAACACAAAAGCTGCCGCTAAAGGAGCGGTAATTGCCGAGGTAATTCCAGCTGCAAATAAGCCAAAAGCCAAAATATAGGTAGCAAAACTACCAAAAAGCGGTTCCATACCTTTGGCTAAATCGGTGGCATTAGAAATGTTGTTTATACCCGAACTAGCTGCGGTAATGATAATGGCTATAGAAATGATGCCACCCAAAACAATTGCAATAAAAGTATCTTGTTTTAAAAATTTTAAATCATTTGCACTGTGCCATTTAGCTTTTACCAAGGCTGCGTGTAAAAAAAGGTTGTAAGGAACAACTGTAGTGCCAACCAATCCGACGATAGTTAATAGACTTCCTTTTGGAAAAACAGGAATGAACAATCCACTAAGAATCTTACCTATATTTGGTTTAGTAATAATCATGGTGATGATGAACGCTAAACTCATTAAAATCACTAATCCTACAAGGCTCTTTTCTAAAATTTTATGATTTCCAAAATACAGCAATGTAAATGCGATAATTCCAATGATGAGACTTTGAAAATTTATATGGTAATTAAAAAGCATTAAAGTGTCTTGTGGAAAAATCGCCGAAAGGCCTAACACCCCTCCACTAATATTTCCGGCTTCGTATGCTGTATTTCCGATGACAATGGCTACCAAAATTATAATTATTGCAAAAATTTTATATAATGGCGATTTAAATTCGTCTTTAATAATACTTGCCAATCCTTTTTGTGTGATAAGTCCCAACTTTGCTGCCATATTTTGCAAAACAATAGTAATGATAACCGATAAAACCATTGTCCATAATAGTACATAACCATATTGTGCACCGGCAATAGAGCATAAGGTTACGGTTCCCGGACCTATAAAGGCAGCAGTTACTAGCGTAGCTGGACCAAATTTAATAGCTTTCATTTAGAATTTGAATTTAAGGCATAAATTGCAAAAGTTCCAAGCCAATGCCCACCTTCATAATTGCCATCAACAATGGCCGGCAATGAGTATGCAATATGAGCATTTGCAATATTTTTTAAATACTCAAATTCGTGATACTGATTGGCTAAGCCATATAAACACCAAGCGCGACTAAAATTTAACCCATCTAAATGAACTAAATTGCCATCGGTTCTGTCAGAAACTTTGCCGACTTCTATATTAAAATTGGATTTCAAAATTGAGGGTAAAAAGGCGCTTACCCAATTTATGAATCTATATTTTGGCAAAACTTTGCGCATGATATCTACCTCTTCTAAACTAGGCGATAAAAAATCGAAACCACCGGGTTCCCAACTTAAGGGCGCATTTTTGTCATTTAAATAAAACGCTCTAGCGCGTTTTACAATAAGGTCTTTTAAGTTACTATTTCCAACAGTAACGGCATAATCATACGCAAATGACAAGGCAAAAGCAGTATTTGGATGCTCGCCTACTCTTATCGGATAATTTAGCTTTGGAAGAAAATTGATAAAACTAGCAACCATAACATCGGTTAGCGGTTTTAAATTAGCCTCTAATTCTCTTGCAAACGGATCATCCCAAGTGTGTAGTTCTTCTGCCAGTTTTAGAGTCCAAGCCCAACCGTAAGTTCGTTCATAAGACGTGTTATGCTTGCCGTTAAAATAGTTGACCTCGGCTAGAATATTTGCTTTAGATAAGTTTTCGTCCAATTTATTTTTGATGTCTTGCGCATTATTTAAATTGGGAAATTGCTTTAGCAATTTAACTAAAGACCAATGACCATGAACAGCAGAATGCCAATCGAAACAGCCATAAAATGCCGGGTGCAAGATTTTAGGGTTTTTAATATCTTCTTTAGAACCCAAAGTTTGTCCTAGTTTATTTGGATATTCGGTATCAATACATTTTAGAGGTAAAGCTGCTAAGCGGTTCGCTTCTTGAATGGTAAGGCTGATGGCTACTGGCAAATCTTGTTTTGGAGGCGTGTCAGTATTTATTTTTTTACAAGCAAAAACGCTTAGAAGAATTAAAAGAAAATACCATTTTTTCATTTTAGAAAATTTAAGACCACTAATGTAGCAAAATGTATGAATCAATCGGATAAAAACATATCGACAATTAAAGAATAAGTTTATTTTTGCAAGACTTATGATTACACAAGAGCAAATAAAAACGCTAAGCACTCAAATTGGAAATCTAAAATCCTATTTAGCTATTGATGCCAAGCAAATTGCCGTTACAAATGACGAAGAAAAAGCTTCGGAACCCGGTTTTTGGAATGATCAGAAAGCTGCCGAAGCGCTGATGAGAACCATTCGCGCCAATAAAAAATGGGTTGATGATTATAAAGAACTCCAAAATCTGAATGACGATTTAGCAGTTTTTTACGATTTTTTTAAAACTGGCGACGCTACTGAAAATGAATTACAAACACAATACGAAAAGGTTTTAACCCTTTTAGAAGCACTAGAATTTAAAAATATGCTCTCTGATGAAGGCGATAATTTAAGTGCCGTTTTACAATTAACTGCAGGAGCCGGTGGTACCGAAAGTTGCGACTGGACTCAGATGTTGCTCAGAATGTATTTGATGTGGTGCGAAAAACAAGGCTTTAAAGTAAAGGAATTAAACTATCAAGAAGGTGATACAGCAGGCGTTAAAACCGTTACGATAGAAATTGAAGGCGATTATGCTTTTGGCTATCTTAAAGGAGAAAATGGCGTTCATCGTTTGGTAAGAATTTCACCTTTTGATAGCAATGCCAAACGTCACACCAGTTTCGCTTCGGTATATGTGTATCCGTTAGTAGATGATACCATTGAAATTACCGTCAGTCCAGCTGATGTTACATGGGATTTTGCGCGTTCTGGCGGTGCCGGCGGACAAAATGTAAATAAGGTAGAAACCAAAGCCATTTTGCGTCATAAACCTACGGGAATTATGGTAGTAAATTCCGAAACCCGTTCCCAACTCGAAAACAGAGAAAAAGCGATGCAAATGTTAAAATCGCAGTTGTATGAAATTGAACTACAAAAGCAGCGCGCAAAACGCGAAAGTATTGAAGCCAATAAAATGAATATCGAATTCGGTTCTCAAATCCGCAATTATGTGATGCAACCCTATAAATTGGTTAAGGATGTCCGTACCGGATGTGAAACCGCACAAGTTGACGATGTGATGAATGGTGAAATTGATGCTTTTATAAAAGCTTATTTAATGATGAATGGTCAAAAAAAAATGAATGATGTCTAATAAAATTAATACGATTATCTTCGACCTTGGAGGTGTTTTAATAGATTGGAATCCAAAATATGTTTACGACAAAGTATTTGAAGGCGATACCGAAAAATCAGATTGGTTTTTAAACAATATCTGTACTTCGGCGTGGAATGTACAACAAGATGCCGGAAGATTGATGTCGGTTGCAACCGAAGAATTAGTAGCACAATATCCACAATATGAGGACTTAATAAGATTATTTTACAAACGTTGGCCCGATATGCTCAAAGGCGATATACCCGAAACGGTTGACGTTTTAAAAGCCCTAAAAGCCTCAAACAAATACCGTATTTATGCCTTGACCAATTGGAGTGACGAATCTTTTTATATTGCTAGAGAACGCTTTGAATTTTTACAATTATTTGAAGGTATTTTGGTTTCGGGAACCGAAAAAATGATAAAACCAAACAGAGACATATACGAACTTTGCTTGACACGATTTAATAT
>JAVHOP010000143.1:0-1353 GCA_036170135.1 Flavobacteriaceae bacterium
TTGAAAAACGAAATTCGAGTAATAAGCGCAACATCGGCCTAGAATCCTTGCAAAAATCATGCTTTTGTTTTGTAAATTACACCTATATTTGCACCTCAAAAAAAAATTCACATGAAAGCCGGAATTGTAGGATTGCCAAACGTAGGAAAATCGACTTTATTTAATTGTTTATCAAATGCTAAAGCACAGAGCGCCAATTTTCCGTTTTGTACCATTGAGCCTAATATAGGCGTGGTAAATGTGCCCGATCCACGCCTTCAAAAGTTAGAAGCTATTGTAAACCCCGAACGGGTAATGCCTGCAACTGTAGAAATTGTCGATATTGCCGGTTTGGTAAAAGGCGCTAGTAAAGGCGAGGGCTTGGGAAATAAATTCTTGGCAAATATCCGTGAAACGGATGCCATTATTCACGTGTTGCGCTGTTTTGACAACGATAATATTGTGCACGTTGACACCACAATCAATCCGATAAGAGATAAAGAAACCATTGATTACGAATTGCAAATAAAAGATTTAGAGAGTGTCGAAAAACGCATTGAACGCGTTAAAAAAGCTGCTAAAACAGGTGATAAAAACGCTCAAAAAGAATGGGAAATTCTTGAAGGTGTAAAATCTGGTTTAGAAAGTGCTCAGTCTGTCAGAATACTAGATATTGACGAAAAAGACCGGTTGGCTTATGTTAAACCACTGCAATTGTTAACCGATAAACCCGTGTTATATGTTTGCAATGTTGACGAAGCTTCAGCAAAAAACGGCAACGCTTATGTTACTCAAGTTAAAGAACTTGTAAAAAATGAAAAGGCTGAAGTCATTGTTTTGGCTGTGGCTACCGAAGCCGATATTACCGAACTCGAAACCTTTGAAGAACGCCAAATGTTTTTAGAAGATTTGGGTTTAGATGAAGCTGGCGCGTCAAAATTAATCCGTTCGGCTTATAAATTATTAAATCTGCAAACCTATTTTACGGCTGGTGTTAAAGAAGTTCGCGCTTGGACGATTAATATCGGCGACACCGCACCCCAAGCTGCAGGCGTTATTCATACCGATTTTGAACGTGGATTTATCCGCGCTGAGGTCATGCATTATGAAGATTATGTTACTTTGGGAAGTGAAGTAAAAGTTAAAGAAGCTGGTAAATTCGGCATCGAAGGAAAGGAATATGTGGTTAGAGATGGTGATATTATGAATTTTAGATTCAATGTATAGATTTTTAATAAATCAGTAATCAGTAATCAGTAATCAGTAGTCAGTAGTCAGTATTCAGTAATCAGTATTCAGTATTCAGTAGTCAGAAAATAGAAAACCGATAACAGCTAACCGATAACAGCTAACCGATAACCGATAACCGATAAC
>JAVHOP010000144.1:0-2459 GCA_036170135.1 Flavobacteriaceae bacterium
TTTTCGGTTTGTTGAGGTCGCTCATTATTATTGAGTTCTTTAACCGTGCCTTTCATGGTGCAAGTAGTATTTACAAAAGTAGCTCCCGGTTCTACGGCTAAGGTTCCAATAACAGTTTCGCCCGTAATGGTTGATGAAGCTTTTAGGGTCAACAATTGATTGACAATTATTTTGCCTGTAAAAACGCCTTCAATATCGGCAAAATTACATTCAACAGTTCCTTTAACGGCGCCTTCTTTACCAATAATAACTTTTCCTGAAGTTTTGATAGTCCCTTCAACAGAACCATCAATTCTAAAATCGCCTTCAGAAACTAAGTCGCCCGTAATAGAGGTTCCTTTGCCAATGGTATTTCTTTCTAAAGCTGGAGAAGAGCTTGCAATAATTGGAGTTTTTTTATCAGAGAACATAAGTCATAATTTTAGGTTGGTTTATTTTTTTAAATAGATATTCAAGTTTTTATAAAGCTGTATTTTGTTATAGCTTGACTGCGAAATTACAAAAAAATCTTTTGGCAATACATTTTTGTATTTATTATTGATAAAATCAGTGAAATCGTTTAACCCAATTCTATCAGAAAAGCCTTTGATTAGAAATAATTTAGTTGAACGATTATAATCGTTTATAACTACAGATAAGTTTGTAAAAGCTTCACGCTGAATGATTGTTGTGAGCTGATTTTTTAATTTACTTAAGTCAGTTTTATTGGGAATTTGGTAAGCAATAATCAAATCATTTGGGCCTTTTAAGGCAGTAAAGTCATCGGCTTTAGCCAAATCATCTTTAATTAAATCTATAGTATTTTTTGCTTTTTTGCCTTCTGGTGTATTCGGAAACTCTAAAACAATTGCGGTTAAAAGTTCATTAAATGCCTTATAACCATCTAATTTTACGATGGCAAAAGCCTTTAGTAATTTATATTTTGGAATAATTGGCAAACCCTGATATATTTCTAAAGCCTTTGTTGCCAAGCTGTCAACAAGTGCAAAATGGCCTTCTTCATAAGCATTATAGGCAATTTTATATTGCGCTTCGGGCGAATCATTATCTGCAAAAATCAATTGTTGTCCGGGTTTTAAAATGAGTTGCGCATAACGCGAATCGGGATAATTTGTAATGATAAAATCTTTTTCATTTGAAGCTTTTATACTATCGGTTAGACTGTAAATTTTATATAAATTGTAGTGAATTGGCAAAATGCGCTCTTTACTCGGATTCAAATTTAAGAGGCTTCCTAAATAATGAATTGCCATTGGATAATCTTTAAATTGCTCTTTATAAATCAGCCCGAGTTGAAAATAAGCGTCGTTGCGGATGTTGGTAATGCTATCTATTTCCTTAACGGAAGTTGGTATTTGATTGAGATAAAAACTGAGTTGATATTTTTGACTTATTTTAGTTTTAGTGCTATCTTTTGTTATGATTCTAACCTCCAAATCCACAGAGGAATTATCAGAATACCGCCAATTATCAGCTAATTTTCTCACACCCCAAACCTTGGTAAATTCCTGTTTTCCAAATCCTACTAACTCATTGTTATAAAAATAAAACGAACTTTTAGAAGCGCTCGCACCAATAAAAGATGGCTGATTGCTAACTTCTTTTGCTATAACATCGGCTAAAGCCTGTTTGATAGAATCTTTTTCGTGTTGCTGCAATTTGGAGATATGATTTTTAAATAGGTCAACTTTGGCAGTGCTGTCTAGCTGAGTGATTCTTAAAATACTGTCATTGCGTTGTGCCAATCCGTCAAACATAATAACATCGGCAAGTTTATCGCTTTTGCGGATAATTTGTCTTAATTTTTTGGTGTAAATATCTTCGGAAGTGCGAATTATGCTATCATAATATTTGCCGGCAAGCACATATTTTTTTTCATCAATATTGATATTAGCCAATTGTTCGTAAGCTAAAATCTTCTGAATTTTGTCAGAGCTTTTAGATGTTAACGCCAAATTATAATAATTTTTTGCTTGGTTTAAGTCTTTATTTTTCTGTGATATATCGCCCATCACATAATATAAAGCACCTAAATAAGGACTATTATTAAAATCATTCACCATTTTTTCGAGCTTCACCATCAACACGCTTCCAACTGAATCTTTTAGGAGGGCGTCATAATTTTTTGCGATTTCAATTTCGGCTTGAACCTTAAAATTATAAGGTGCTTTTTTATAATTCAACAATTTGTTAAAACTTAAATTTGACGAATCTATTTGTGCTTCTTCTCTGTAAAGTTGTCCTAATACAATTAAGTTTCTCGAATTTTGTACGGGATTTAAACCTATTTTTGTCGCCAATTTGAGGTGTTTAATAACCTGCTGATTGCTGTCTATTTGGCTGTATGCCATCGCTATAGCGGTATGGCTATCTTCAACGATAGCTTCGGAAACTTTGTTAAATCGAAGCAGGTTTTTTAAAGATTCAATAGCCACTTCTTCATTTTGTAAACGGATTTG
>JAVHOP010000144.1:2559-6487 GCA_036170135.1 Flavobacteriaceae bacterium
GGTATTGCCTTTTAATGAAGGTCTTAAAAGCTTTTCATCAACTTTTAGAGGTTCTATAGGGATGCGTTCATAAAAATTATCGTGATAACCTTCATCCAATTCCTTTAAACCCTTATCTAAAGCTAGCTGCCCATTGTATAGCACATTAAATTCAGTGCCCAAGGCATTCATATTGCGACTCACAAAGGTATTTTTGGTTGGACTACAGGCATAAAAAAAGGCAAAAGCCCAAGCGAAACCTAGAAAATTAAAAAAATATCTTTTCAAAAAAACGAAATTTAACTTTAAGATTAACTGCTAACTTAAACAAATATTGCCTATTTAAGTTGAAAATACAAATATAAGTAAAGAAACGATGCTTTTTTAGCTTGTATTAACCTACGCCAGGAGCGAATTGACTATTATCTTTGTTAGCTTTATAAGATGTTGTTAAATGGAATTTTTAAACTGCAAAAAAGCTTTCTAATTCTTTAAAGGTTTCGGCCGATGTATGCAAATCTTTTACAATATTGCCTTTTTCTAAAACTACAATGCGTTCGCAAACTTCGGTAACGTGACCTAAATCATGGCTCGAAATTAAAAGCGTTGTTTGGCTATCTTCACTCCATAATTTTAGCAATTTTTTTAAACGTATTTGTGTTGTTGGGTCGAGATTTGCAAAAGGTTCATCTAAAATTATAACTTCGGGTTTGCCAATTAGCGCCCCAACAATACCTACTTTTTTCTGATTTCCTTTTGATAAATCGCGTAAATATTTTCGTTTTCCGATGATTTCATCGTGAAAAATTTCATCGAATTGTTGCAAAAATGAATCGATATCGGCTTTATTCATACCTCGCAATTCACCGATAAAATAGAAGTATTCTTCTGGTGTTAAATAGCTAATTAAAAACGATTCATCAATAAAAGACGAAGTAAATGGTTTCCAATCTTCGCTAATGTTTACCTGAATATTATTACTGGTAATCAATCCGGTTGTAGGTGCAATTAAATCGAGCATCAAATTAAAAAAAGTAGTTTTTCCTGCTCCGTTGTTTCCCACCAATCCAAAAGTTTGACCTTTCGGAATTTGTAGCGATTCGATATTTAAAACAGTGGTTTTATTGTATTGTTTGGTAAGGTTTGATACGTTAATCATGATTAAGTTGTTATTAATTTTTATTCCGTTTCGCTATACGCGGCAATGGTTTTATATTTTCCTTTTTGATAAATCTTTTCGATTAAGTTTAAAAAGAAATTTCTAAAAACAAAACCCAAAATCCCGCTAAGGCCAAGTGTAATAATTCCGGCTTCAAAATTTAGGAGTTTATAAGGTAAATAAAAAAGAATCATAGGCAAAATAATTTTTGGCAAACCGATAACTAATTGTGTGGGATTGAATTTATTGGTGTTTTGAAAAGCTTTTGCTTTGACATTCAGTTTTATCGGCATTCGGTTTAAAGCGCCTCCTATTAGTGTGAGAAATGAATTTAATCCGATATTAAAAAGAGCGCCAGCGGTAATCATCGCAAATATTTTCCATCCAAAATAAAGATATGGCGTGCTTAACACAAACGAAACCACAACAGCAACCACCATTAAATACCATTTAGATTCTAAGTATTTTTTGTACGGAATATTCTGGCTCATCAACAATTTATAATATTCGCTATCCCACGATGGCACTAATTGACCGAATGTCATTAAAAATCCGCCTGTAATAAATACCGATGCAAAAGCCAAAATAGCAGGTATTTTTTCATAACTTTTATTGGTGTAAAAAAACAATCCGTAAAACAAAAACAAAAATGACATCAACATAACTTGGCGTGGTCTGGCATTGCGCCAAATAAGTTTGACATCATTTTTTAGGAAAATGGCTAAACTTCCAAAACGATTCAGCCACGATAAATCTGTAGTGGATGCCTCTTCGGCTTTTTTGGAATTTAGTTGCTCTAAATACAATCCTTTTTTAAGATAATAAAAATTTGACAAGTATAAACAAATCAATATAATAAATGGAATAACAACAAAATAAGGTTGAGCATAAAGTGCATTAAATGCGATGCCAATAAAGTGCGAAAGTTTAAAAATATCAAAATATTCTAGTCCAATTGATGCTAGTAAAATGGATGAAATAACATAAAAGACACCGTTGATTTTATTGATTAAAAAGTTGATGAAATTGTTTGAATAAGTAAAAAATATGATGCTTAAAAGCCAGCAAAATACATTGATAAAGGGATAATCTTTCGTCAATAAAACCACGCTAAAAGGGACAAAAATAAAAAGCGGAAAGAAATTAAAAAACGACAAAGCCGATTTTCCCAACAGATAATTGATGATTTTATTTTTCGTGATTGGAACTACCATTAAGGGCTTAATATTCATAAATGGTAGCGGTTGTAAGAAAAACCGAAAAGCCAAATCGAATAAAAACCAATAAATGAGAAAATTGTTTACCAAAACAATTGGGTCATTTGCTGGGTTTGCTTTTTCAATGATAAAAAACAAACCAACACCAAGCGATAGCGCTATGGCTAAAAAATAAAGCACCACAAAACCCATCAAGATTTTTATGGCAATACCTTTGTTAAAAGAAGACGATCTATAAAATTGCTTCCATTCAAGGTCTAAAAAGCGTAAAATCATTTATTAAATTGTTAGAAAAACAAATATACATAAAATGTCTTGTTGCTTACTTTTTAAAAGTGATTTATGGTGATAAAATTAGCTGTAAATAAACGTGCCAAACCGACTTTCAATCGTCAGTTTCTTAGCAGATGCAGCCTTTACACGTCCAATTATTTGCGCTTCAACGTTAAAAGATTTTGAGATATCTATCAAGTCTTGAGCAATGGTTTCGGGAACATATAATTCCATTCGATGCCCCATATTAAACACTTGATACATTTCTTTCCAATCGGTATTGCTCTGCTCTTGAATGAGCTTAAACAAAGGAGGCAATTCAAATAAGTTGTCTTTTATAATGTGCAGGTTCTCGATAAAATGAAGAATTTTGGTTTGTGCACCACCGCTGCAATGCACCATGCCGTGAATATCTTTTCGGTGTTTTGCCAACATTTGTTTGATAATTGGAGCGTAAGTCCGCGTAGGAGATAACACTAATTTTCCGGCGTCAATTGGTGAATTTTCAACCGCATCGGTTAGTTTTGTTTGACCGGAATACACCAAATTTTTGGGAACTAAAGCATCAAAACTTTCGGGATATTTTTCTGCCAAATAATGGGCAAATACATCGTGTCTTGCACTGGTTAAACCGTTGCTTCCCATGCCGCCATTGTATTCGGTTTCGTAAGTAGCTTGTCCGCTTGACGATAAACCCACAATCACATCGCCAGCTTTTATATTGGCATTATCAATCACATCGCTGCGTTTTAATCGAGCAGTAACCGTAGAATCGACAATAATGGTGCGCACCAAATCACCCACATCGGCGGTTTCGCCACCGGTAGCATAAATGGTTACGCCGTACGTTCTTAAATTGGTTAAAAGTTCTTCGGTCCCATTAATAATGGCTGAAATTATTTCGCCGGGAATCAAATTTTTATTCCGACCAATGGTAGATGAAAGCAAAATATTATCAGTAGCGCCTACACATAACAAATCGTCAATATTCATAATGAGTGCATCTTGTGCAATACCTTTCCAAACCGATAAGTCACCAGTTTCTTTCCAATATAAATAAGCTAAAGCAGATTTTGTTCCGGCACCATCGGCGTGCATCACCACGCAATAATTGGGGTCGTTGGTTAAATAATCGGGGATGATTTTACAAAACGCTTGCCGAAACAAGCCTTTATCAATATCTTTTATAGCTCGATGAACATCTTCTTTTGATGCCGAAACACCTCTTAAATTATAACGATTTTGATTTTGATTACTCATAAAGATTATTTTGCACCGGGCTGACAAAGGTAAAAAATTT
>JAVHOP010000145.1:0-17914 GCA_036170135.1 Flavobacteriaceae bacterium
TTATTTTATGACCATCGGCTGTTTTTAAACGGCGCTCAAAAACCCAAACAGTCGGGTTAAAAGTCATATCGGTTACGGCAATGGTATAAAGTTGTGGGTCTTCTTCGCTTTTGCGATTTTCTTCTTCAATAACTACTTCAAATCCGTTATACTCTAATAAGGATTTCAAAAAATCTCTTCGTAAATCTGTTACATTTTTTTCAACAAATGTAACCCTTGTTTCACCTATCGTTCCGAAATTATGTTTTCCTGTTAATGGCATAACTTGTTAATTAAAAATTAAATTACTGATACTTTGAATATAATCGTATAAAGGACTGTATAAGCCTAAAACTAAGATGCCTGCAGATGCAGTTGCTAAGCCTAATTTCATAAATACATCGTTATTAAAATGAGGAATTGGGTTTTCTGACCGACGTAAAAACATCGCTCTAATCACTTTTAAATAATAATACAATGCAATAGTGGCGTTCACTACGGCAATAAATACCAAAATGTAATAGCCTTTTCCGGCGGCAGCGGTAAACAAAAAGAATTTGCCAAAGAATCCAGCAACTGGCGGAATGCCTGCTAACGAAAATAATCCTAACATCATCACCATACTCAACATGGGATTTGTGCGGTATAATCCGTTATAATCGTCCATATTTTCTTTACCTGTTTTTTGTGAAATGGCTTGCACCACACCAAAAGCAGCTAAGTTAGAGAACATATAAATTAGCACAAAATAAACCACTGAAGTTACGCCTAAAGCGCTGATATTGATAATCCCCAATAACATAAATCCGGCTTGAGCCACAGATGAAAATGCTAAGAAGCGCTTCATGTTTTGTTGTCTTAACGCAAATAAATTACCTATAAACATGGTAGCAATGGCAACAACATAAATCATGGGTTGCCAAATATCATAAAAAGCCCTAAAAACATTAAACAAGATAAACATCATTATAAAAACTGCTGCACCTTTTGAAATAACCGATAAATAAGACGCTACATTTATTGGTGCACCTTCGTAAACATCGGCTGTCCAGAAGTGGAATGGCACCAATGATATTTTAAAACTCAATCCGGCAAAAAAGAAAACTAATCCTAAAATAGTGAGATTAGAAGTTTGCAACAAACCAGCCATATCATCAAAATATAAGGCACCCGTAGTTCCGTATAAAAACGAAATACCAAATAAGGCTAATCCGCTTGCTAAGGTAGCCGATAAAATTAATTTGATTCCAGCTTCTGCCGATTGGCGTTTGTAGGCATTGTAGGCAGCTAAGGCAGCAACTGGTAAGGTTGACAGTTCTAAAGCAACATAAAACATTAAAAAGTCGCCTGATGAAATCATAAAGTTTAATCCGATAACCGAACTAAACATCAATAAAAAGAATTCAGCTGATTTTTTTTGTGGCACTAAATTTTCTTTTAACCATCTGGCCGATTGCATTAAAATGATTAAAACGCCCACATTTAAACCATTTTTAAGCAGTTGAATTAATCTATTGGTATGGAACATGCCGCCAAACATACTACCTTCGGGTTGCGCAAAAAATCCAATTAGGGTGATGATTGCAAAACCAACAATCGAGAAATTAATCAGTTTGACTTTGCCATTTTGAGAAGTGAAGATTTCTCCTATAAGTACTGCAAGTAACAAGGCTACTAAAAGTAGTTCGTTTTGCATGGTTAAAAACATTTCTAAGTTCATTTTCTAAAAAAATTATAACATACGTTCTATAAATGGTTTGATGCTTTCGGTAATAATATCCGAAATCCAAAGTGGCATCGTACCGATAATAATAATCGGAATAAGCAATAAAAATATGCCTGTTTTTTCATACCAAGTAGCTTGTTCTAATAAGCGATATTCTTCTTTTTTAACCGGGCCCATCAGCATTATACCAACTACTCTTAAAATATAAACCGCTGTAATCACAATTACGGTTGCACCGATAAGCGTTGCTACACGATGAAATAAATCAACGTGTTGAAAAGCGCCCACAAATATGGTCATCTCGGCTACAAATCCACTAAATCCGGGTAAGCCCAAAGAGGCCAAACCGGCTATGACATAAATAACCGAAATAAACGGAATCACTTTTAACAAACCGCCCAATTCGCGGACATCTCGGGTGTGTGTGCGCTCGTAAATCATTCCGATTAAGGCAAAGAATAAGGCGGTCATAAATCCGTGAGATAATGATTGAATAATGGCCCCATTCCAAGTGGTTTTGTTGAGCATCAACAAAGCAAATAAAACCAATCCTAAATGACTAACCGATGAATATGCATTGATATATTTTAAATCGGTTTGTTTAATGGCCGCTAAAGCGCCATAAACTACGCCAATAACAGACAAAATAATAAAAAACCAAGACCATTCTTTCGCGCCTATTGGCAACAAAAACATCGCAACTCTAAATACGCCATAACCGCCTAATTTCATTAACACACCCGCATGTAACATAGACACGGCTGTTGGTGCAGAAGCGTGACCAGAAGGTGACCAAGTGTGAAAAGGAAATAACGCACCAATTACAGCAAACCCAATAAATACGACTGGAAATAAGTAATGTTGCACCTCAGCAGGGATGCTAATTTTGGCAATTTCGAGAATGTTAAAAGTTAAATTACCATCGGGATTTGAGTAAAAATAAAGACCTAAAATTCCAACCAGCAATAAAGCAGATGCACCCATTAACATAATAGTCAGCTTCATAGCCGAATTTTCTTTGGGTCCCGAACCCCAAATACCTATCAATAAATACATTGGGATAACGGCAACTTCAAAAAATAAAAACATTAAAAACAAGTCTAATGAGATAAAGAATCCGTAAACCCCAGTTGCCAAAACTATCAATGAAATAAAGAATTCTTTTGGTAAATCATTTATTTTCCAAGAAATAAAAACACCTGCCAAAACAACAATCGATGCTAAAATAATCATAAAAACGGTAATGCCATCGGCACCAATATCGTAACGGATATTCAGGCTTTTAAACCAAACTACGCTTTTAGTAAATACCATAATTGAGGTATTTCCGTTAGCGCGCTCGGCTAAATAGGTAAACATTAAATTGAAAGCCATACCAAGCTGTACCAAGCTTCCTATTAACGAAATTAGACGCGATTGTTGTAAATTTTTTGCAAATAATAGCACTGCTACGGTAATAATAGGGGCTATAACAAAAAGTGATAATATATCCATTTATCGTTCTTTTAATTGTTGTATAAAAAATATAATGTTAAAGCTATCGCTCCCAAAATGAACCAAGTAGCGTAGTCTTGAAATTTTCCTGATTGTAATTTTTTAATCTTTTCGGATGAGTTTAGGGTAGCGTTACCAATACCTATCATGCCATCGTCAACTACTTTTTTATCGAACCAAGCAAATGAAGCCGAAACTCCATTAAAGATTATCTTTTTTGTGATAAATAAATACAATTCATCAAAATAGAATTTATGAAAAGCCCATGTGTAAAATGCACCAAAAGCTTTAGTAACCCTTTCGGGGATATTGTTTTCTTTTTTATAAAAAACCCACGCAACAATAATTCCAACTACGCCAACTGAAGCCGAGATTGTAGAAACGAAGGCGTTAAAATGTGCCTCAAAAGGCATGCGATCGGCCGAAATAAATTCGCTAAACGGAATAAATCCGGCAACAATGCTCATCAATGCTAAAAAAATCAAGGGGATGGTCATCACCCAAGGTGATTCGTGCGGTGTATGTGTGTAAGACTTTTCTTCTCCCCAAAAGATGCCAAAATATATTCGGAACATATAAAAAGCGGTTACACCGGCAACTGTCCATTCAATCGCAAATAAGAATGGCGATTTATCTAAAGCAGCCACCAATATTTCATCTTTACTAAAAAATCCTGCAAAAGGCGGAATTCCTGAAATGGCAAGTGCAGCTATTAAAAAAGTGATATTCGAGATAGGCATATACTTTCGCAATCCGCCCATATCCTTCATCATATTACTGTGAACCGCATGAATAACAGAACCAGCACCTAGAAATAATAAGGCTTTAAACATAGCGTGCGTAAATAAATGGAACATCGCTGCCATATAACCCAATCCTTCGTGTCCGCTATATCCCGAAACCCCAAGAGCTAACATCATATAACCAATTTGGGACATTGTAGAAAATGCCAAAACGCGTTTGATATCGTTCTGTGTGCAGGCTATTACACCGGCAAAAAGAGAGGTAAATGCGCCTACATAAGCTACAATTTGCAATACAAATCCGCCATCTATAAAATAATATAGTGGAAACATGCGCGCCACCAAATAAACGCCGGCAACTACCATGGTAGCTGCATGAATTAAAGCCGAAACGGGAGTTGGTCCTTCCATTGCATCGGGCAACCAAATATGTAAAGGGAACATCGCCGATTTACCGGCACCACCCATAAACATTAATATCAATGCCCAAGCTAAAACCGATAATCCCATAAAACTAGTGCCTACCCCATTAAGTATCAATGAACCTTGTGGATTGGTTAATTCTTGAAAATCGAAAGTGCCTGCATAAAACGACAGAATTAAAATCCCAAATAAAAATCCTATATCGGCAAAACGTGTAACAATAAAAGCTTTCTTAGCAGCGGCAACAGCCGAGGGTTTATCGTAATAATAACCAATCAATAAAAACGATGAAACACCTACCAATTCCCAAAAAATATACATTTGAAAGATATTAGTAGCTACTACCAAACTATACATTGAAAAGGTAAAAAGTGAGAGAAAAGCGTAATAGCGATTAAATCCAACTTCACCTTTCATATAACCTAAACTGTAAATATGCACCATCAATGAAATGGTTGAAACGACAACCAACATCATTATAGAAATAGGATCTAACAAAACACCCATATCAATATGTAAAACATCAGAGAAGTGAATCCATGTTGTTTTAGCTCCGATAATGGTTTGGTAAACATCGCCGACTTTTCCTAACTCAAAAAAGTATTTATAAGCGGTATAAATCGATAATATGGTGGTAGTAGATAAACCTAAAACACCAATAGCCCCTGCTAATTTTGGTTTTAAATAATTGCTTGAAATTCCAACTAATAAGAAGACAAAAAGCGGAATTAATGGAATGAGAATGGTATAACTAAAGTCCATATTTTAAATATTAATATTTTAAGGTTTCTGTATCATTAACGGCAACAGAAGCGATCATTCTATAAAAACTAACGATGATTGAAACTGCTAAAGCCGATTCGGCTGCAGCTATGGCAATGATAAATATTGAGAACAACACACCTTGTAACAGATTTGGATATAAATAGGTGTTAAAAATGACAAAGTTAATTACCGATGCATTCAAAATCAATTCTATTGAAATTAATACGGCAATCAAATTTTTGCGTGTGATAAACCCATAAACACCAATGAAAAATAAGATAGTTGTTAGGGTTAATATGTGATAGATGCTGATACCAGAAATCATAATTTTTGCTGATTTTGTTTGTGTTCTTGTTCTATTAAATGCTGTCCTTTGGCAATGACAATTGCTCCAATTAAAATGGCCAACAACAGGATGCTGATAAGCTCAAAAGGCAATACGTAACCACCGCGCTCAAAACTCAACAGTTTTAAACCGATATCTGAAACTTCAATTGCTTTAAAATTTTCGATACTGTTAAATTGATAAGTGTAAATGGCGTATAATGTTGTTGCCATGCCACCAACGCTCAATGCGCCAGCAATAAATTTACTCTTTAAAGAAGCAATCTCTAATCTAGAGTCTATGTTGTGTGTCAACATTACAGAGAATATGATTAACACAATCACACCACCAGCATAAATAGCTAATTGTAAGGCGCCTAAAAAGGTGTAGTTAATTAAAAAATAAATTCCGGCAATCGAGGCCACAACAAACAGCAAATAAATTACTGCGTGTAAAATTTTTCTACTGTTTACTGCCGCAACTGCAAAACCAATAATAATGGCTGCTAAAATGTAAAATATAATTTGTTCCATGGTTTTAGTCTTCTATACCTTTTTTAACTTTTGACCCAGGTTTATTCAAAATTTTGGTCAATTCTGATCTGTTTAAAGTGGCGTGTTTAAATTCTTGGCTCCACACTATGGCATTGGTAGGACAAGCTTCGATACACAAACCACACATAGTACACATACCTAAATGATAAATATGTTTATCAATCATTTTTTTCTTTTTCCCGGTATCAGGATCTAATTGACGATCCCAAATAATTTCGATAGAACCATTAGGGCAAGCCAATTCACAACTCTGACAACCAGTGCAGCGATGTTCATTGTTTTCATCGTGAGGCATTACTACTTCTCCTCTAAAACGGTCGAACATTTTTAGAGTATCCTTATTATCGGGATATTGTTGTGTGATGATTTCTGAACGGGCATGGATAAAATATTTACCCGTAACACCCATTCCTTGGAACAGCGTTTTTATCCCTTTATATATGTCTGAAAAATAACTCATAGTCTTTTACTTAAAATTTTATTTCCAAATGCAACCAAATAATCACCGCCATCAATACAATATTAAACAGGTTTATCGGTAATAAATATTTCCATTCCAATGTTAATAATTGATCAACTCTTAGTCTAGGGAATGTCCATCTGAACCACATCATCAAAAATACCACTACTAAAGTTTTTCCTAAAAACCAAAAGGCGCCTAACCAAGGTAACGATTCTGTGATTCCGAAAGGCGATAACCAACCACCAAAAAATACCACCACAGCAATTGCCGAAATAATAAACATATTGATAAATTCAGCCAAAAAGAAATAAGCGAATTTCATCCCTGAATATTCGGTATGGAATCCAGCACCTAATTCCGATTCGGCTTCAACCAAATCAAAAGGCGCTCTATTAGTTTCGGCTGTTCCGGCAATCATAAAAATCATAAAGGCAATGATGGCGGGAATATGCCCTTGAACAATGAGCCAACTGTCTTTTTGAACCTCGATAATTTGCGATAATTGCAACGAACCTGTGAGCAAAACCATCGTTAATAACGATAAGCCAACCGACAATTCGTAACTCACGGTTTGTACACCACTTCTCATCGCGCCAATTAAAGCGTATTTATTATTACTACTCCAGCCACCCAATAAAATCCCGATAACGCCAACCGACGAAACAGCTGTTAAAAAGAATATCCCAATATTGATATCAAACGCTTGAATTTGTCCCGAAAAAGGTAATACCGCAAGCGCCAATAATGCCGTAATGATAACGAAGTAAGGCGCTAAATTGTATAAAAATTTATCGGCACGTTCGGTACCGGTTAATTCTTTAGAAACCAATTTCAGCGCATCGGCTATGGTTTGCATCAATCCGAAAGGTCCAACGCGGTTGGGACCTAAACGCAATTGAAAAAAGGCGGCTACTCTGCGTTCTAGCCAAACTAAAAGCAAACCAGCAACTGCAAAAAATGTTAAATAGCCCAAAGCTATTAACAGCATTTGCAAAATATTTCCGGTATAGGTTGTAAATAAATCTGTCATAATTACTAAAGTGTTACAAAATCAATCTTTCCATTTTTTAACGATCAATATCGGGGACTACCAAATCTAAAGTCGATGAGATTGCAACCAAATCACCAATTTTACCGCCTAAAACCATTTTGTTTAAAGCCGATAAATTTGAGAATCCCGGAGAGCGGAATTTAAGTCGGTAAGGGTTTTTATCACCTTTACTGATTACAAAAACGCCCAACTCACCTCTTGCCGTTTCAACTTTTTGATAAAATTCGCCTTTAGGTAATTTAATTACCGCTTTTGTGGCAACTTTAAAATCACCTTCTGGGATGTTATCAATCAAACTTTCAATAATGGCAACCGATTCCCACATTTCTTGAATGCGAACTTCGTATCGCGCCAAGGTATCACCAGCTGTTCGCAACACTTCTTTAAATTCCATATCAGCATAAGCACTATAGGGATGGTGTTTACGCACATCGCAAGAATAACCAGAACCTCTGGCAACTGGACCCGATGTTCCAAACGAAATAGCATCTTCCATACTCAAATAACCAACACCTTTGGTGCGTTTCTGAAAGATAACATTGTTGGTTAACAAGGTATCATATTCTGGCAATTTGGTTTTAAATTCTGTGATAAAATCTTTTACACGTTTGACAAAATTTGGATGAATGTCGAACATTAAACCACCAGGAATATTGTAATTCATCGTTAGACGCGCACCACATGTTTCTTCAAAAATATCATTGATTAATTCACGATCTCTAAAGGCATACATAAAAGTAGTCAACGCTCCAACATCCATTCCCATAACACCCCACCACAAAGCGTGCGACGAAATTCTGGTCAATTCGGCTAAAATGGTTCTTACAACTTTAACACGATTAGGCACTTCTATCTCTAAAGCATTTTCAACAACTAAGCAAACGGCTTCGTTGTTAATATGTGCCGATAAATAATCCATTCTATCGGTTAAATGCACTATCTGTTGGTAGCTATCGCGTTCGCACATCTTTTCGATGGATCGATGGATATAGCCTAAATCGGGTTCTACATTTTTTATAATTTCACCATCAATGGTTAATATTAAGCGCAATACACCGTGTGTTGCAGGGTGTTGCGGACCCATATTGATAAAATACTCTTCGGTTTTAAAACGATCTACAATGGTATTTGTCATGGTCCTAAATTATTTAATAATCATATTAATGGGGTCGTCATAATCTTTTCTTAAAGGATAACCGGTCCAATCTTTTGGTAAAAACAAGCGTTTTAAATTGGGATGGTTATTAAATTTTATTCCAAAAAAATCAAAGACTTCCATTTCGTGAAAGTTTGCAGTTTGCCAAATATCTTGAACGCTGTCAAGGGTTGGATTTTCTCTATTGGCAGTCATTGCTTTTACTACCAAAATATGACGCTGTACGGTTGACTCTAAATGATAAACAACGCCCAGTTCTGCACCCCAATCAACACCAGTTAAACAGAATAAAAAATCAAAAGCTAAATCAATATCACCTTTTAATTTACTCATTAAAAAGTGAAGATTTTCTTTTGGTACTGTTAAGGTTAAATACTGAGCGGGCTCTTCTGAAAATACAACGCCAAGATTAAATTCGGTAATTTTATCTTGTATTTCTTGATTAGACATATTATTTTGATGATATTTAAAGACCCGCATCAAATCCGTCAATCGGATTTTGTTTGGTCTTCATGTTTTCTTTTCTAATTTTTTCTTGCAATAAGAACATGCCTTCTAACAAAGCTTCAGGTCTTGGTGGACAACCCGGGACATATACATCAACCGGAATCACGTGATCGGCACCTTTTATAACTGAATAAGAATTGTAATAAAAAGGACCTCCAGATGTAGCGCAAGCGCCCATAGCTATCACATATTTTGGTTCTGCCATCTGATCATATAATTTTCTTAAAACTGGCGCCATTTTATTAACGATGGTTCCGGCAATAATAATCAAATCGGCTTGTCGTGGTGAAGGACGTGCTACTTCAAATCCAAAACGCGACCAATCGTGGCGTGCAGCTCCTGTTTGCATCATTTCGATGGCACAACAGCTGGTTCCAAAATATAAGGGCCAAAGTGAATTTGAACGACTCCAATTAATAATTTTATCTAATGATGTGATAACAATATTACCTCCATTTCCGCCGGGAATAATTTTCCCAGGAAAATCTTCTCCTAATATTGGTGCTTCTTTTACTCCCATTTTAATGCTTGTTTTTTCCAGGCATATAATAATCCCAGACCTAAAATAATTAGAAAGACTAATATTTCTACTAAAGCAACGGTGCCAACTGTTTTAAAAACAACAGCCCAAGGCACCAAAAATGCGACTTCAACATCAAATATTAGAAACAATATGGCAAACAAGTAGTAACCTACTTTAAATTGTACCCAAGTAGGTCCAATGGTTTCCATACCGCATTCATAAGGATCTCTTTTTTGTGGATTATCTGATTTATGCGAAATTAAATTCGATAAAAAATTAGCTCCAGCTACTAAAACAATTCCCGAAAGTATAAATACAATAATTGCTTCTGTTCCCATCTTAATTTATTAATGCTACAAATTTCTTGTTAAATGATATAAAAATACCTGACTTTCGTCAGGTATCTTTAATTTTATTATTTCACTTCGTATGTTTCTCCAGAAAAGAGTAAATCATTTACAGTTTTAAATTTTGAACTAGCTTTAACTTTTTCAGTTAATTCGGCTTCTCTTTCTTCAAAGGATGGTTCATCAACACTTCTAATAATACCTGTTGCCAACGGATATCTTAATCTGATAAGCATTTGATGTAACGTAGGATCACTTTCTTTTGCATCGTGAACCAAGATATCTTCTTGTTTTACACCATCTTCGCCTATGGTAACGACTTTTAATTTAAGACCATTTAACACTAACCCTTTGTTTTTATCTTTTCCAAAAATCATCGGTTTACCGTGTTCTAAAAAAATCTGTTGGTCATCTTTTACTTCTTTATCAGTGAAATGTGTATAACAACCATCGTTAAAAATGACACAATTTTGAAGTACTTCAATTAAAGAAGTCCCTTTAAATTTTTCGGCTTGAACAAATAAATCACCCATATCTTTTGGGTTGTTGCCACCAATTCTAGCAAAAAAACGTGCTTGTGCCCCAATGGCTAATTCGCCGGGTTGAAAAGGCGGTTGGGTATTGCCATAAGGGGATGATTTTGTTTTTTGACCTAATAAAGAGGTAGGCGAAAATTGACCTTTTGTTAAACCATAAATTTCGTTATTAAACAACACAACATTCAAATTAATGTTTCTTCTAAGCATATGGATAAAGTGATTACCACCAATTGCCATTGAATCACCATCACCAGTTACAACCCAAACACTTAAATTTGGATTAGCTAGCTTAACACCTGTTGCAATTGCAGGAGCGCGACCGTGAATACTATGCATACCATAAGAATTGACATAATAAGGGAAACGAGATGAGCATCCAATACCAGAAATAAAAACAACATCTTCTCTTTTAACATTCATTTCAGGTAACGCTTTAAGCATTGACCTCAAAATAACATAATCATCGCATCCCGGACACCATCTTACTTCTTGATCGCTTTGAAAATCTTTAAAAGTATATTTTTGTACAGCAGTATCTTCCATTTTTTTAGTTATTAGCAATTAAACTTTTGAATTTTTTATTAAGATCTCCAACTGAGAATGGCAAACCTTGAATTTTATTGTATTGAACATAGGTAAACTCAGGATAATTAGCTCTTAATACATAAGATAGTTGGCCCTTGTTAAGTTCACAAACAATGATGCGTTTATATTTTGCAAAAACCTCAGCCGTATTTTTTGGCATCGGATTGATATAGTTAAAGTGAACGTGACCAACTTTATAGCCTTCGGAATTGATACCTTTTACTGCAGAATGTAAACTACCATAAGTACCACCCCAACCAACAACTAATAAATCACCTTCTTGAGCACCATCTACTGTTAATTTGGGAATATAATTGGCAACACGTTTTACCTTTTCTGCCCGAATATCTGTCATAAATTCATGATTTTCGGGATCGTAAGATACATTGCCTGAAGTTTTATCTTTTTCTAATCCACCAATGCGATGTTCTAAACCTTTTGTTCCTGGAATTGCCCAGTTTCTTGCCAAAGATTCTTTATTTCTAGCATAAGGATGCCAATCTGATGTCGCTTCTTTTATTAGTGGTGGTGTAATTGTATCTAAATCATTTACATTTTTAATCCTCCATGGCTCAGAGCCATTGGCAATATAGCCATCGGTCAACAAAATTACGGGAGTCATGTGTTCAACTGCTAATTTAGCAGCTTGAAAAGCCATGTCAAAACAGTTAGCTGGAGTGCTTGCCGCAACAACAATAACCGGACTTTCTCCATTTCTGCCAAATAAAGCTTGCAGTAAATCAGATTGTTCAGTTTTTGTAGGTAAGCCCGTTGATGGACCGCCGCGTTGTACATCTATCACCACCAATGGCAACTCTTCTATCATTGCCAAACCTAAAGCTTCTCCTTTTAATGCTAAACCTGGACCTGATGTAGTTGTAACAGCTAAATCTCCTGCAAAAGAGGCGCCAATAGATGAGCAAATACCAGCAATTTCGTCTTCTGCTTGAAAAGCTTTAACACCAAAATGTCTGTGTTTTACTAATTCATGTAAAATATCGGTTGCTGGAGTTATAGGGTAAGAACCTAAATACAATTCTAATCCCGATTTTTCTGAAGCTGCCAATAATCCCCATGCGGTTGCCGTATTGCCGTTTACAATTTTATAAGTACCCTTTGGCATTTTTGATGGAGCAATAGTATAAGAATTTGGAATTAACTCGAGTGTTTCAGCATAATAATAACCAGCTCTTAAAACCTTTGCATTGGCTTCGGCTAGAAGTTCTTTGCCTTTAAATTTTTTAGCAAAAAATTCTAAAGTATGCTCCATTGAGCGGTGATACATCCAATAAACCATCCCTAAAGCAAACATATTTTTGCTTCTCAAAACGCTTTTATTATCGAGGGGTAAATCTTTTAAGCATTCTTTAGTTAATGAGGTCATATCAACTTCAATAACGCGATAATTTGCAAGGCTTCCGTCTTCAAGCGGATTCGTATCATAAAACGCTTTTTCAAGATTTTTCTTAGAAAAAGAATCTAAATCTACAATGACGGTATGTCCCGCTTTTAATGAAGCAATATTTGTTTTTAGCCCAGCAGGATTCATCGCTACTAAAAGATCTAAATCGTCGCCCGGAGTACTTACTTCATTACTGCCAATGTGAACTTGGTATCCAGAAACGCCGTATAAGCTTCCTTGAGGAGCGCGAATTTCGGCAGGATAATTAGGAAAAGTGGCAATATCATTACCAAACATGGCAGAAGTATCTGTAAACTGCGTTCCGGTTAGTTGCATGCCATCACCAGAATCTCCTACAAAGCGAATCACGACACCTTCAATATTCTCAATGTTTTCAGTGCTTTGCAAATTTTTATTACGAGTATCCATATAATAATTTATAATTAATTAAATAGTTTTAAAATTTAAAATAATTTTTCGCAAAAATATATTTACTTTTATTTTCAAATTATGACAATTATCAGAATTTTGTGTTTTATATTTTTTTATTTTTGTGCAAAATTAATAATAAACTTTAATATTATGGCAATTAAAATAACCGAGGATTGTATAAACTGTGACGCCTGTATTTCTGAGTGTCCAAATCACGCAATTTATGAACCAGATGAAGAATGGGCTTTAGCCGATGACACAACTTTAAGTGGCGATGTAACTACTTTGAATGGCGTTAATATGGATGCCGACGAGAAACACGCTCCAAAATCTGATGAATTCTACTTTATTGTAACTGAAAAATGTACCGAATGTAAAGGTTTTCACGATGAACCTCAATGCGCTTCGGTTTGCCCAGTTGACTGCTGCGTTCACGATGACGCACATGTTGAGTCTGAAGAAGCCTTAATCGCTAAAAAAGTTTGGTTACACGGTAAATAAAACTCAAAATCAACCAATTTTGAGGAAGCCTCTATTTTAGAGGCTTCTTTTTTTCTATATCATACCCATGATTATCAGAGCTTTTCTTAAAAAAACTTCTTTTAGATAGCCATTCTTAATTAAAAATAATGTCAGATTGTTATTAAACACCTTCCCACTTAAAAAGAATCGGGTATAGAACTAATCGTTTAATTTAAGTACCGCCATAAAAGCTTCTTGAGGTATTTCTACATTGCCAACTTGACGCATGCGTTTTTTACCTTTTTTCTGCTTTTCTAAAAGTTTTCGTTTTCTAGAAACATCGCCTCCATAACATTTGGCAGTTACATCTTTTCGTAAGGCTTTAATAGTTTCGCGAGAAATGATTTTTGCTCCAATTGCCGCTTGAATTGGAATATCGAATTGTTGTCGTGGAATGAGTCCTCGTAATTTTTCACATATTTTCTTGCCTATTCCATAAGCATTATCGGTGTGAAGTAAAGCCGATAAGGCATCGACTAAAGTGCCGTTTAACAGAATATCTACTTTTACCAATTTAGAAGTTCTAAATCCTATAGGATGATAATCAAACGATGCATAACCTTTAGACACCGTTTTTAAACGGTCATAAAAATCGAAGACAATCTCCGACAAAGGCATATCAAAAGTTAATTCAACACGCTCTGGTGTTAGATACGATTGGTTGGATATTTGACCGCGTTTTTCAATACACAACCCCATTATGGCACCGATATAATCGGATTTTGTAATGATGGTTGCTTTAATATAAGGCTCTTCTACACGATTTAATTTTGAAGGATCGGGTAAATCTGACGGGTTATTTACAATCAATACCGTATCCGGATTTTTATTGGTAAACGCATGGTACGAAACATTTGGAACGGTGGTAATTACAATCGTATTAAACTCGCGTTCTAAGCGCTCTTGTATGATTTCTAAATGCAACATTCCCAAAAAACCGCATCTAAATCCAAAACCTAAGGCAGCCGAACTTTCTGGAGTAAAAACTAATGAAGCATCGTTTAATTGCAATTTTTCCATCGAACTACGTAGCTCTTCATAATCTTCAGTTTCCATGGGATAAATACCTGCAAAAACCATTGGTTTTACATTTTCGAAACCATCAATAGCAAATTTATGTGGGTTTAAAGCATCGGTAATGGTATCACCTACTTTTATTTCACTAGCCGTTTTTACCCCCGTAATTAAATAACCTACATCGCCAGCTTTAATACTTTTTTTTGCGACCTGTGTTAATTTTAAGGTGCCAACTTCATCGGCTAAGTATTCTTTTTTGGTCGCCATAAATTGAACGCGCTGACCTTTTTTAATCTCGCCGTTAAAAACTCGAAAATAAGTTTCAATGCCGCGATACGGATTATAAACCGAATCGAAAATTAACGCTTGTAATGGTTCATTGACATCGCCTTTTGGTTCTGGAATTTTTTCAATGATAGCGTGTAAAATTTCTGAAATGCCAAAACCGGTTTTGGCACTTGCTCGTATCACCTCTTCCGGTTTACAACCTAAAAGGGCAACAATATCATCAGTTACCTCTTCGGGATTTGCACTTGGCAAATCGACTTTATTTAAAACAGGAATAATTTCTAAATCATGTTCTAAGGCTAAATATAAATTTGAAATTGTTTGAGCCTGAATACTTTGCGCTGCATCGACAATTAGCAATGCACCTTCGCAAGCAGCGATTGAACGCGAAACTTCATAAGAAAAATCGACGTGACCCGGTGTATCTATTAAGTTTAAAATGTACTTTTCGCCATCTTGTTCATATTCCATTTGAATGGCATGACTTTTTATGGTAATCCCTCGCTCGCGCTCTAAATCCATATTATCAAGCAATTGATCTTGCTTTTCGCGATTGGTGATGGTATGCGTGAATTCCAACAAGCGATCTGCTAAAGTACTCTTACCGTGATCTATATGTGCTATAATACAAAAATTACGAATGTTTTTCATAGTGCTTTAAAAGTGCCGCAAGATAGTGAAAAATAGTGTTCAGTTTGCGGTAGAAGTATGCAGTACTTAGCTTCCTCGATTTTTAGTGTATCAAATTTTAGGCAACTACAAACTGCTAATGATTATTTAAAGCTGCTCACTTATTCAACCCAATCGGCTACAAATAAATTGGTGTCGTGTGTACCGTTGTTGTTTCTATTAGATGAAAAAATAAGTTTTTTGCCATCTGGCGAAAACATGGGGAACGCATCAAAAACTGCATCGTAAGTTATTTGCTCAAGACCGGTACCGTCAACATTTATCATAAATAAATTAAAACTCATTTTCGTTTTATGGTTTGATGAGAAAATTATTTTTTTACCTGATGGGTGAAAAAATGGCGCCCAATTGGCACTTCCTAAAGTGGTGATTTGTTTTAAATTTGTGCCATCAACATGACACACAAACAATTCCATATCAGTTGGCATCACCACCCCTTTTGCCAATAAATCTTTATATGTTTTGATAGCTTCTGATGTTTTTGGTCTTGAAGCTCTAAAAATTAATTTTGTACCATCAGGCGAGAAAAATGCGCCACCATCGTAACCTAATTCATTGGTTATTTGTTTGACATTGGTGCCATCTATATTCATAGTGTATAATTCTAAATCGCCTGAACGCATAGAGGTAAAAACTATTTTATCACCTTTTGGCGATACGGTTGCTTCGGCATCGTAACCGGGTGTATTGGTTAATTGCTTGAGTTGATTTCCATTTTTATCGGCTAAAAAAATATCAAATCCGGCATAAACAGGCCAAATATATTTATTATCATAATCCTCTTTTTTTGGTACCGGTGGACAATTAACATCGGCTTTGTAAGTTGATCCATATACAAAAGTTGAATCGCCCGGCATAAAATAGCTACAAGTTGTTCGGCCTTGACCATTGCTAATAATTTTTGGAATGGCACCTTTACTTAAATCATCGGTAATAGCCATGGTGTAAATTTGATCGCAAGACACGCCCCAAGTTTTATTTGTTGCTTGAAAGACGATGGCGTCACCTTTACTGTTCCAATAAGCTTCGGCGTTATCGCCACCAAAAGTGAGTTGATTTACATTTTTAAAATGGCGCTCCTGCGGATATAGAGTTAGATTTACAATTTTTGTTGCGCCCGAAGTTGCTTGATAGTTCTCTTTTTTTACCGCTTCTTTACAACTTACAAACCATAAAGCAACAGCAAAACATGTATATAGATTTTTCATTTATTTTTTTTGATTCCAAAAATACGTTTTTGAAATGCTAAAAATGACGCACAAAGGACTAAAAATAGCGCAAAAAGCCATCAGCAATAGCTCCATCAATTATAAAACCACATTAAATTTACAACTTTATAAAACCAGCTATAATTTTGCCAATTTTAAATACTTTTGCATTCTAGTTATGGTAAAAATAGGTGACATAGAATTAGGTGAATTTCCGCTTTTGCTGGCGCCGATGGAAGACGTGAGCGATCCGCCTTTTAGAGCGCTTTGTAAAGAGCAAGGTGCCGATGTGGTTTACACCGAATTTATCTCCTCTGAAGGATTGATTCGCGATGCTGCTAAAAGCATCAAAAAAATGGATATTTACGAAAAAGAACGCCCCGTTGGCATTCAAATTTTTGGCGCCAATTTAGAATCGATGTTGCGAACCATTGAAATTGTTGAGCAATCTCGCCCCGATATTATTGATATTAATTTTGGCTGTCCGGTAAAAAAAGTGGTTAGCAAAGGCGCTGGAGCAGGCATTTTAAAAGATATCAATTTGATGGAGAGCCTTACCAAAGCGATGGTTAATCATACCAAATTACCGATAACAATCAAAACGCGTTTGGGTTGGGACGACGCTTCTATAAAAATTGTTGAAGTCGCCGAACGCCTTCAAGATGCTGGTGCCCAGGCTATTTCTATTCACGGCAGAACGCGATCTCAAATGTACAAGGGCGTTGCCGACTGGTCTAAAATAGCCACTGTAAAAAACAATCCGCGCATGCACATTCCTATTTTTGGTAATGGCGATGTTGATTCTCCCGAAAAAGCCGCTTTAATGCGCGATGAATTTGGATTAGATGGTGCCATGATTGGCCGTGCCAGTATTGGCAATCCGTGGTTTTTTAAACAAGTAAAGCACTTCTTTAAAACGGGTACGCATTTACCCGAAATTACCATTGCCGAAAGAGTTGAAACAGCGCGTCGCCATTTACAAATGGAAATAGATTGGAAAGAAAACGAAATTGTGGGACTCATGGAAACGCGACGTCATTATAGCAATTACTTCAGAGGTATTCCCAATTTTAAAGAATACCGATTAAAATTGGTGACTTCAGATGATTTAGATACTGTTAATAAAGTATTTGACGAAATTCTAAGAGACTTTTGAGATTTTTAATTTAAGATTT
>JAVHOP010000145.1:18014-25452 GCA_036170135.1 Flavobacteriaceae bacterium
CTTTTGCTATTTGTCTTTTGCTATTTGTAAAATCTTATCATTAATTTGCCAAATCATTATTGAAGTTATATATTTGCACGTTTAAAAATTAACGCCTACTTAAATATAAAATATAATGCAAAATAAAGGACTTATAAGATTATTTGCCATCCTTTTCGGATTAGTGTGTGTTTACCAATTATCCTTTACTTGGTTTGCCAAAAATGTTGAAGAAAATGCAGCTATATACGCCAATAATGACGCCATAAAAGAACGCGCTTATATTGACTCTATTGCTAACAAACCAGTTGTAAATATTGGTATTGCCAAATTTACTTACAACGAAATTAAAGCTAAAGAAATCAATTTAGGCTTAGACTTAAAAGGTGGCATCAATGCTATTTTAGAAGTTTCGGTTAGAGATATCTTAATTGGGTTATCTAACAATTCTAAAGAACCTGTTTTTAACAAAGCTTTAATTGCTGCTACCGCGGCACAAAAAGAAAGTAATAGCAGTTATATCAACTTATTTTTTGATGCTTTTGAAAAAGAAAGTAATGGTACCATAAAACTAAGTGACCCTAAGATTTTTGGAAACAAATCTTTACGCGATAAAATAAACTTCAGCATGACTGATGATGAAGTAAAACCTATCTTAAATGATGAAGTTGATGGCTCTATTAAAACAGCATTCGAAGTTTTAAGAAGTCGTATCGATAAATTTGGAGTTACACAACCAAATATTCAACGCGTGGCACAATCTGGTAGAATTCTTATCGAATTACCTGGTGCTAAAGACATTGACCGCGTTAAAAAATTATTACAAAGCACAGCCGAATTACAATTTTGGGAAGTCTATTCAAACCAAGAAATGGCTAACTTTTTTATCCAAGCTAATACTGCTTTAGCTCAAATTGAAAAGAATGATGTTTCTTTAGACGAAACCCAAAAAGTTGACTCTTCAAAATCTAAAATAGACAATCTTTTAGGAGAAGTAAAAGACTCTGTCGATACCAAAAAACAAAACCCTTTATTCGCTGTTCTATATCCTAGCATTCCACAAAACGACAATCAAATAAGTTCAAGAGTTGCAACATCATCTTTAAATGATACCGCTAGAGTAAACAAATACTTAGCGATGCCAGAAGTGAGAGCACTTTTGCCAGAAGACATGAAATACGTTAAGTTTTTATGGGATGCCAAACCAGTTACAGATTCAGAAGTTATATATCTGTATGCTATAAAATCTAATCGCGAAGACCAAGCTCCTATTGAAGGTGACGTTATAAACGATGCACAACAATCATTCGATCAGTTTGGCGCAAATCCTGAAGTGAGTATGTCTATGAATAGCAAAGGCTCAAAACTTTGGGGCAAAATGACTACCGATAATGTAGGCAAATTTGTTGCCGTTGTTTTAGATAACTTTGTTTATACCGCTCCTCGCGTTAACGATGCCATTACCAGTGGCAGAACTTCTATTTCTGGTAACTTTACCATTAACGAAGCACAAGATTTAGCCAATGTATTAAAAGCCGGTAAATTACCTGCTCCTGCACAAATTATTCAGTCAGAAATTGTTGGACCTTCACTTGGACAAGAAGCTATTGACAGTGGTATAAACTCATTCTTAATAGCCTTAGCGCTAATTTTACTATGGATGGCTTTATATTATGGTAAAGCCGGTGTTTTTGCCGATGTTGCCTTAATAACCAACATCTTATATCTTTTTGGTGTGCTTACCGGATTTGGTGCTGTTTTAACTTTGCCCGGTATTGCCGGTATTGTATTAACACTTGGTATGGCGGTAGATGCAAACGTAATTATTTACGAACGTATAAAAGAAGAATTTGCTAAGGGAAAAAGCTCAAAAGAAGCCATTAACGATGGTTTTGGAGGTGCCTTATCATCAATTTTAGACGCCAATATCACAACCTTTTTAACTGGTTTAATCTTATTTATTTTTGGTTCAGGTCCAATTAAAGGATTTGCAACAACCTTAATGATTGGTATTATTACATCATTATTTACAGCCATTTTTGTCTCTAGATTGATGATTGAATGGTATATGAAAAAAGACAGAACCTTAACTTTTGATACCAGAATCACTAGAAATTGGTTTAAAAATTTAGATGTAGCCTTTCTAAGAAAACGAAAAATAGCCTTTATAGTATCTAGCACATTTTTATTAATAGGATTTGTTTCGCTATTTACTAACGGTTTAAATTTTGGTGTCGATTTTAGTGGTGGTAGAACTTATACCGTACGTTTTGAAAAACCTGTAAGCGGACCAGAAGTGGCAAATGCTCTTAAAGCTCAATTTGGAAGTGCTCCCGAAGTTAAAACCTTTGGTTCTAGCAATCAATTAAAAATAACAACTAAATATCATGTTGAACAAAACGGACTTGCTGCCGATGACGATGTACAACAAAAACTATTTGAAGGTTTAAAAACATTTATGCCTGACGGCATGAACATAGATCAATTTAAACCAGGTGGCGATTCTAATCAAAAACTTGGTATTATGCAAACTGTAAAAGTAGGCCCAACCATTGCCGATGATATTAAAACAGATGCCCTCTTGGCAGTTTTAGGTTCCTTAGTTGTGGTATTTTTATATATTTTCTTCCGATTCAAAAAATGGCAATTCGGATTTGGTGCAGTTGTCGCTGTATTCCACGATGCATTTATTGTTTTGGGTGTCTTCTCAGTGTTTTATAAATTTTTACCCTTCGATTTAGAAATAGACCAATCATTTATTGCCGCTATATTAACAGTAATTGGCTACTCTCTTAATGATACGGTAATTATATTTGACAGGATTAGAGAATATGACCACTTGCACAGCTCTTGGAAACAAGAAACACTAATAGACCGTGCTCTAAGCAGTACATTAAGCAGAACCATAAATACATCTGCAACAACCTTACTCGTATTAGTAGCGATGTTTTTAGATGGTGGCGATACCATTCGCGGATTTATGTTTGCGTTAATTGTCGGAATTGTTGTGGGTACTTATTCATCTCTATATATCGCCACACCTTTAATGTATCTTACCAGCAAAAGTGTTGATAAAAAAGAAATAGAATAATTTTTAAAATAAAACAAAAAAACCGTCCCTTTTTGAGACGGTTTTTTTGTTATTTTGCACAAAGCTAATTATTATGAACGCTATCAAACTTCACCACAACTATTTCATCCCTTTTATAGATTCAAAACAAATAGCTGCTGCCGTCATAAAAATGGCCAATCAAATCGCATCTGATTTAAAAGATGAACAACCAATCTTTATCGGTATCCTTAACGGATCTTTTATGTTTATAGCCGATTTTGTTCGCCAATATAAAGGAAATTGTGAAGTGTCATTTGTAAAGTTAGCCTCGTACCAAGGGACTGCTTCTACCGGAAAAATAAAAGAATTGGTAGGCTTACAAGAAAATTTAAAAGGCAAAACTGTGGTTATTTTAGAAGATATTATCGATACCGGAAATACACTTGAAGAGATCTTTAGAATCTTTGCAGATAAAGAAGTTAAAGCCTTAAAAATTGCTACTTTATTTTTTAAACCTGACATTTATAAAAAAAAATTAAAAATAGATTATATCGGCCTATCCATTCCCAATAAATTTATTGTTGGTTATGGTTTAGATTACGACGGCCTTGGAAGAAATTTATCAGATATCTATCAATTAAAAACCAAAAATTAATGAAAAATATTGTCCTTTTTGGTCCTCCCGGTGCGGGAAAAGGTACACAAGCAGAATTTTTAAAAAATATTTATCATTTATTTCATATTTCAACTGGTGATGTCTTTAGATATCATATAAAAAACAGTACGGCTCTAGGTTTACTAGCAAAATCTTATATGGATAAAGGCGATTTGGTTCCTGATGAAGTTACCATAAATATGCTTGAGGACGAAGTTAATAAACATGCTGAAGCCAAAGGTTTTATTTTTGATGGGTTTCCTAGAACAACTTCTCAAGCAACAGCTTTAGATGCCTTTTTAAATGCAAAAGGAACTCCAATCAGTGCGATGATTGCACTAGAAGTTCCCGAAGATTTGTTAGTAGGACGTCTTTTAAACAGAGGGCTAACCAGTGGCAGACCCGATGACCAAGATGAGACTAAAATAAGAAACCGCTTTAACGAATACGAAACCAAAACAGCCATATTAGTAAATTATTATATGGATCAGAACAAATATTTTGGTATTGATGGCGTTGGTACTATTGAAGAAATAACCGACCGTTTAAGTAAAGTTATCAATTCGCTTTAATCTTTTGAAATACATTTATGACCGAAGGTAATTTTGTTGACTTTGTAAAAATATATGCACAATCTGGTAACGGTGGTGCCGGGTCAACACATTTACATCGTGAAAAGTTTATTGAAAAAGGTGGACCCGATGGTGGCGATGGTGGTCGTGGTGGTCACGTTATCTTAAAAGGTAGCTCTAATTTATGGACCTTATTCCATTTAAAATTCAACAAACATACAAGAGCTGGTCACGGCGGAAGTGGCAGTAAAAATACCAGTACTGGTGCCGATGGCGAGGATAAATTTATTGAAGTCCCTTTGGGTACTATTGTTAGAGATGCCGAAACCAACGAAATTCTATTCGAAATTACCGAAAATGGAGAGGAAAAAATATTGCTAAAAGGCGGTATGGGTGGTTTGGGTAACTGGCACTTTAGAACCGCTACCAATCAAACACCTCGCTTTTCGCAACCCGGAATACCTGGTCAAGAAAACTGGTTCTTATTAGAATTAAAAGTATTAGCCGATGTTGGTTTGGTAGGATTTCCCAATGCTGGTAAATCGACTTTATTATCGGTTATCACCTCCGCAAAACCAAAAATAGCCGATTATCCTTTTACCACACTTAAACCCAATTTAGGCATAGTTGCTTATCGCGATTTTAAATCGTTCGTAGTTGCAGATATTCCCGGAATAATTGAAGGTGCTGCCGAGGGCAAAGGCTTGGGTCTTCGCTTTTTAAGACACATCGAACGCAATTCAATTCTATTGTTTTTAGTGCCTGCTGATAGTGATGATATCAATAAAGAATATCAAATTTTGCTGAATGAACTCAAGCTTCACAACCCCGAATTATTAGATAAAAATCGTTTGCTGGCCATCTCAAAATCGGATATGCTTGATGCGGAATTAAAAGCTGAGATTGAAGTTACTTTACCAAAAGATTTGCCACATTTGTTTATTTCATCGTTGGCACAAATCGGTTTAACCGAGTTAAAAGACAAACTTTGGCAATTGTTGAATACTTAAATTATAAGATCAACTTTTTTATTTAGCCGTTTCCAATAGGCTTTATAAAAAAGGTTTGGCGACTTTTTTACAGGTATTTTCTCGATATCTAAAAGCCATTTGTCTAATAATTTCCAATGTGCATCAAAAGCCATTTTGGTTTCTAAAAAACTCTTTTTCTTATCGTAATACACATTTTTTAATAAAAGAACCTCTAAGCTATCCCTTTCGGGGACTATTAATGCGTGCCTATTTTTATAATCTTTTAAAATCTGGCGATGCAATAATTCGTTTTTCCACCAAAAGGAATCTTTATTGAATAAAACCTCTGGTTTGGGACCTAAATCCGGAAGTACCATCCCAGTAAACCAAAGCGGTTTAAAAACTGACAAACACGGTGCTGCGGTTGCCGTAACCCAAACAGTTGGCTTATCTAAAGTTAAATGGACAATCATCGCACTGGTTGTTTGCGAGGCGTGACGCGTTACTGAATTTGCTGCATGGGCGCAAATATTTTTGCCTATCAAAGATTTAGACGGTGAGAAATCAATATCTTGATGATTTCTTAAATGTGCCATTGTAGATGGCACATCGATCTTAAAATAATTATTTTTTAACAATTCAGACGCCCGACATTGGCGTGCTTTTGACCCCGAAAAAGTTGTATATAAATAATCTGAAAAAGCTTTAGAAAAATTAAAATCACCTTTTACCCATCCTTTTTTAGTTGCAAAAGCAATAGCGTCGGGATGGATAGTATCGTAGTTGTCAGTAATAGTTAAGCCATTGCTTATGGCATAAAAGTCATCTACTTTTTTAGTCGCCCAAAAGCTGCCGGCAGTTTCTAAAACCCAAGCTTCCCTTTTATCGGCTATCAAAAAACTGTTGTGATATTTAAAACTTTTATCCTGATAACCGCCAATGCCACCTTGTCCAAATGTTTGTAGTAAATCAATGATAATTTGCTTGGCATTTTTAGCCGAATCAGAGCGTTCTAGTGCCAATCGCAGCAAATCCATTCCGGTTAAAACGTTGGCATCAGCTACTTTAAGTTTGGTAAAAACTGCTTCGTTGCCAATCACAACACCGTGTTCATTCACGCCCATCTCGGCACCCCACATCCAAAAAGGGCGACTAATTATTACGGCATGTGTTTTTTCAACCTGAGGGATTTGAATGTAAGTACACTGTAATTTAGTAAATTTTGGATATAATTTAGACGGATGATATTCAATAATTTGTGGCTCATTCGCTTCGCGGTCGCTATTTTTGGCAAAAATAACCGAACCATCAAAGGTGGCATTTGGCAAAGCTATAAACGTGTCGCACATATTTATCGTTTGATGTTTTCGGGTAAAATAAACTCGTACTGTTTTCTTAAAATATGGTTGCTAAACCAGCGATCAATCTTGCGAAAACTTAAAAACAATTGCCAAATTAGCTTGTCATTTTTATAGTATTTTTCGACTTCCAAATCAGTGATTTTTTGAGCTGAATCGGGCAATAATTTGTTTGCCAAATCAATACTCGCCTTAATGTAATCGGGTTTTTGTTCTTTGTAGAGATTGGCAATTAAATCTATATAAATCAGCCTCAAATCGTAATACCGATCCATCACTTCTTGCAAAAAGAATGTTCTGATAATCCAACGCAACACTTTTGGTGTGCTGTTTAACAACAATTCTGGATTCATTTGCTCGATACCATTTACCTTGAAAAGTGGGGTGCTTGTATCAAAATAAAATAAGTCCTTTTCAACTTGTGCCCAATTTGATATTTGACCGTCTATTGAAAGTTTTACATTCTGATTATTTCGATTAAAATCAGCTATTTTTTTGATTTCGATAAAAATAGCCTCAATCATATTAATAGCTTCCTTTGCAGTAAGCGCATGCAATTTATTCTGACATAAATTCGATTTATGAATCGCTTGTTGCGCCAAATACAACACCACTTTTTTTGATTTGATTATAAAGGTATCATCGGGTGGCAACTGCAGTCTTGCTTGTTTTAAATAGGTGGTGTACTGATTGTACTTTTCGATATAAACCAACGCTTCGGCTTCGTGATGAAACAGTGGCAAGCGTTTAAAGACCCAATTTTGATAAGGATTGATTTTAAAAATTGATGAAATCTCACCATAGCCAACGATGTTTGCCGGAATTTTTGACTGCTCAGGATACTGCGGATT
>JAVHOP010000146.1:0-1859 GCA_036170135.1 Flavobacteriaceae bacterium
TGTCGTTTTACAGCTCGGCTTATAAATCGGACTTTTTCACTAAAACTAAAGCGCCCTAAATTCACTTTAACAACGCCCTTGGTCATATAAGTTTTTTTGGAATAATCAATAATCACATCGACAATTACTGGCACATCATTCTCTGATTCTGTAAAAGCTTGTTCCATTATTTTGTCAATTTCGGCATCATTAGACATTTTAAAATAGGAAGCACCACAAGCAATGGCAACGCCTTCTATATTTACATTTCCAATAATTGAGGCTGTCTTTCGTTTAAACGGAATCTTTTGAAATTGAGAAATCTGTCCTAATTCGCCATCGTGAAAAACAAAATACACGACGCCTTTTTTATTAGTGGTTGCGGTAAGAATTTCCATACAAGTCATTAAAAATCCACCATCTCCCACGATGCCAACTACTTTTTTCTCAGGATTCATAAATTTAGCACCAATGGCTGCTGGCACGCAAAATCCCATACAATTAAAATCAGTTGGTGATACAAAATGTCGCGACCGATTTACAGGTAATAATTCGGCTGCCAAATAAGTATGTGACCCATCATCTACCACAAAAAAAGTATCATCATCGGTATATTTTGTGAGTGATTCAAAGAAATATCCCGGAGAAACCTTATCGGATAACGGTTTTTCTTTCCATTCGTTGTTGTACTTTTCTTTTTCTGCTGCAATCATTTCCGCTAAAGCTGAAGAGGCTTTAGGCTGATTGATTTTTTCTAACGCCTCTGCCAAAAGTTTTAAAGTTTCATTGGCATCGCCTTCTATACTGATTTTTGTAGGATAATTTTTATCAAAAACCTTTGGATTGATATCGATATGAATCAAATTTTTGGGCACCGTTACGCCAAAACTTCCTGTTGCAATTTCAGAAAAACGAACCCCAACGGCCAACATAGCATCACAATTTTTAAAAGCTTTTTGCCCAGCAGGCGTTGCATTAGGGCCAAATCCGAAACCGGTATGTAACTGATGTGAAGCTGGAAAAGAGGCCTTTCCTTGAAGCGTTGTACAGACAGGAGCCCCGAGTAAATCGGCTATTTTTATCAAGTGTTCAGTTGCATTTGCAGCGCCCCATCCGACATAAATTCCCGGATGACTTGCCTTTGCCAATAAAGCAGCGGCAGCTTCAATTTTTTTGATGTCAATTTTCGGATTTTGATAAGTCTTTTTATAAGGCAACAGCGCATCAACCTCCCCTTTAAACATCTGATACTCCATCGGAATTTCGATAAAAACAGGTCCCGGTTCTCCCGAAGTAGCAATTTCATATGCTTTATAAATGGTCGAAATAATCTCGTTATGTGAGCTGATTTTAAAGTATGCTTTGGTAATTTCTTTAACTAAATTTTCTTGACTCAATTGGTGTAATTGGTAGGAACGACCACTATCTTGGCGGGTTCCACCCGAAATAATTAGCATCGGAATGCCATCTAAAAATGCTTCACCAATACCACTCATGGCGTTGGTTGTGCCAGCTGCAGGAACAGTCATTAGCGTTCCAATACTTTCTGAAGTGCACGAGATGCCAAGTGCCATAAAAGAAGCGCCCCCTTCATGTGTTACTAATATTGGTTCAATTAATTTGGAATTATTTAACTCATCGTATAGTTCAATATTGTGAACACCGGGAATACCGAATGTATATTTTACACCAATTTGCTCTAAGGCAAAAACGGCCAATTCTGCACCTGTTTTTTTCATGATTTATTTTGTTAATGTCCTGTAAGGTTTTCAGAACCTTGTAGGTCTCTATATTAGTTGAATTTAGTTTTTTCTTTTTGTCCTGCAAGGTTTTCAGAACCTTGTAGGTCTCTATATTAGTTGAATTTAGTTTTTTCTTTT
>JAVHOP010000146.1:1959-6061 GCA_036170135.1 Flavobacteriaceae bacterium
AAGGTTTTCAGAACCTTGTAGGTCTCTATATTAGTTGAATTTAGTTTTTTCTTTTTGTCCTGCAAGGTTTTCAGAGCCTTGTAGGTCTGCTTATTAATAAAATTTTTGTTTATTATTCTTAACTCTTTTAGACCTACAAGGTTCTGAAAACCTTGCAGGTCAGCTTTAATTATTCCATTGAATATTTCTTACTTATAATGATACTTTTATGCTTATGAACGTATTTAAAATTATCTAGATCATCAAAAAGCTCAATAACTTCATTGCAATTTATTAAATTAGATTGGTATTCGATAATTTCTTTATAAGATGAATATCTATAGTCTTTAAAATCTTCCATAATTTGGTGTTTTTGAGGATTGGTATGCACATAAAGGATTAAATTTTTTAGATAATCATCAGTGTGTAATTTAATTCTTTTAAAATGTTTTTCGAATAAGCTACCTATTCGTCCTTGTTCATTATTAAATGCTTTGGCGTATGCATTAAAAAAATTAGAAAATTTTTGAGTCACCAGTTTTTCTTCCGAAACAACTTTGATAACTAAATGAAAATGATTTATCATTAAACAATAACTTAAAACAGCGATATGTGGTAATAAATGTTTGGATATAAGTTTCAGGAAATAGTTATAGTTTTCTTTGTTTTTGAATAGGTTACAGCTATTGATTCCTCTATTATAAATGTGGTAATAGCTATCTTTTTCTAAAACTTCCAATTTCATCTTATCAAATGTTAAAGTGACCTACAAGGTTCTAAAAACCTTGCAGGTCACTATTTTAGAATTTATTTTTTTATAATATGATTTGCCGCTTTTTGTGCTGTAAATATGCAAGTGGTCAAAAAAGTGCCTTCTAAAGCACGTTTGCCGTGTGATCCACCACCGCCAAATCCGGCAGCTTCGCCAACGGCATAAAGATTTTCAAAAACTTCATCTTCATTAGTTTTATTTGATGATTTTAAAACTTGAGAATTTAAATTGGTTTGGATGCCACCTAAACTCTTTCGCGATAAAATAAACTCGCGAATAGCTATTAAAGGATAGGCGCTTTTCTGATTCAATTTTTGAGGCTCTAAGGTTCGTTTTCTGTCACCTTTATAGTCACGTGTTTGTTTGATAAGCCTGATTTGCTCATCGTTCCAAATATTGTTACCGCGTTCAAAATTAGCATCGTAACTATCGATTGAATTTTTCAAAGCTGCTACGGTAACATCATTTGTACCTGTAAGTGTATTCATTTTTTTAACCAATTCTTCAATGCTGTTTGCCGTGATGTAATTAGGAGAATCTTTTTCTAAAGTTTTAATTAAGTGTTTATTACCCATTAAAACGGAATATAAAAACGAAAATATTTTTTTGTTTTTAATGCCCTCATTAAATTCAGATCCCGAGACCCCCAATTCTTTATACGCGATTCTTTTATTTAGAATTTGCCATGAATATTGTTTTTGCTGTTCGCATATTTTTGTTACCAAATAACGCGTGTCGAATGCAGTGACTAACGGTCTGGGTCCCATGCGCTCACCTTTATAATTGAGCCATAAAGCCGATTTTGGTGGTACCAAACTCAATCCGTGATTGTCTCTTTTTGGATAAGGATGTGGGATGCCCGCCGCATAATTCCACATTAAATTTAAGTTCGTCACATTTCCGCCAAGGTCTTTTACCTTATCGTGAATCAGCCCATCAGAAAATTGATGAGAACCGTTGAGGATGACTTCGGGTGGAGATTGCCAATCTTTATGCCAATGTTGGCGAACTTTTTCCATACTGCCGTTGATGCCACCCGTGGCGACAACAAAATGATTAGCTTTACAGATAAAGGGTGTTTGTGTTTTTTCGTCGATGCCATTAATGGCAACAATTTTATCGTTTTCGATTACAAAATCGCCCGCTTTATGCTGAAAATAAACGGTCAAATTCTGATAATGAGGATGTGATTTTAAATGCGTTAAAACCGATTCAACCAAACCATAACCGGTACCCCAAACCATATGAAACCGTGGCGCTGAATTTCCAGGATGGTCTAATCCGCGTTCAACCCAATGAACTATTGGAAAAAAGTTGACTTTTTTAGCGCGAACCCAATCGTAAACTTGATGCGTTGATTCAATAAATTCAGTCGCCCATTTTTTACCCCAAATATTATCGTCGTCAAACTCGGCAAACGAAAACCAATCTTTTTTTGCTTGGGCAACGGTGTCTTTAATTTTTGAAAATCGTTGTTGCGGTGAGTCGATAAAAAACATGCCACCAAACGATTCTTTTGCTAAACCACCAAAATTTTTTTCTAAATCGCGTTCAATAATCACGACTTTTTTATCAGCGTTAAGCAATTCAATGGCAGTAGTAATTCCAGAGATTCCGCCTCCAATTATAACGGTGTCTGCTTGATAATTGTTTGCGGTCATGGCGTAAATTAAGTTTTGTAAAGAAATTTTTTATAAAGATATTAAATTACTCAATAAATTCAATTGCATTTATAAAAATGAATGGAATGCTAAGTTTTGCAATTTGGTGTTTGATATTTATAAAGTATCTTTGTTAAAATTTAAAAAAATGAAGGAATTGATAGCCTATTTTAAAAGTAAATTGTTTTTGAGAACTGCTATTAGCATCGTGGTTATATTAATTATTTCAAGTTTTATATTGGGGCGTTTTCTAGATTTTACAACGCGTCACGACGAAAAAATAATAGTTCCTAATCTTGATAAAATAGCAATATCGGAGGCTGAAAAGATCTTAAATAATTTAGGTTTGGAAGCAGTGGTAATAGATTCAATAAGTTTTGATCCAGAATATCCAAAGCTTTCGGTTACCGAGCAAAATCCTATGGCAGGTGACTCTGTAAAAATGTATCGAAAGATATACTTATCCATAAATCCTTCCAGTTTCGGAATGGTTACAATTCCTAAAATATTTGGTAAAACCTTGCGCCAAGCCGAAATTGAACTTAAAAATATTGGACTGAGAATAGGAAATGAACCATCTTACATCCCCGATAAGGGAAAAGATGTTGTACGCGGATTAAAATTGGGAGATAGAAATTTACTAGAAGGCTCAAAAATTAAAAAAAATACCTTGATAAACTTTGTTTTAGGTAGTGGCATTGAAGAAAGCCTGGATAGTATTTACAAAGATAGTATTGGCAATGAAGATGGAAATGAAGAATAAGATGCAGGAAGAAATTGAGGATTTAGAACAAGATGAACTTTACGAACATTATAAATTTATAGCTAGTGATGGCCAAATGCCCTTGAGAGTTGACAAATTTTTGATGAATTTTATTGAAAATGCTACTCGAAATAAGGTGCAACAAGCCATAAAAGCTGGTGGCGTTTTGGTTAATAATCAAACGGTTAAACCGAATTTTAAGATTAAACCGAAAGATGAAGTCCGCGTGGTTTTGGCGCATCCGCCTCATGAAAATTTATTGGTTGCCGAAAATATTCCCTTAGATATTGTATTTGAAGACGATACCGTTATTGTGGTTAATAAACCAGCCGGAATGGTGGTGCATCCCGGACACGGAAATTACAGTGGCACTTTAGTAAATGCACTGATTTATCACATCGAAAATTTGCCCACAAATTCTAACGAGCGCCCGGGGTTGGTTCATCGTATCGATAAAGATACCAGCGGTTTGTTGGTGGTTGCCAAAACAGAATTTGCGATGGCGCATCTATCAAAACAGTTTTACGATCGAACTACCGAACGTTTGTATTATGCTTTGGTTTGGGGTAATTTAGATGAAGACGAAGGTACCATTACCGGAAATATTGGAAGAAGTTTAAAAAACCGCTTGCAGATGAGCGTATTTGAAAATGGAGAATTCGGCAAACACGCGGTAACGCATTATAAAGTTATTGAGCGGTTTAGTTATGTAACTTTGGTGCAATGCAAATTAGAAACCGGACGAACACATCAAATCCGTGCGCATTTTAAACACATTGGCCATACATTATTTAATGATGAACGTTATGGTGGCAATTTAATTTTAAAAGGAACTACCTTTACCAAATACAAACAGTTTGTTGACAATTGTTTTAAAATCTTGCCACGCCAAGCTTTACACGCCAAAACACTCGGATTTACACATCC
>JAVHOP010000147.1:0-24211 GCA_036170135.1 Flavobacteriaceae bacterium
TAAGTAAGGATTTTCTTTATTGTTTAATATTAAAATATTGTAACGTAAGTGGATACTATTTTATCAATCCAGTTAAATATTTGCCGTAGCCACTTTTTAATAGTGGTTGCGCAATAGCTGTTAATTGCTCTGCATTGATAAACCCATTTTTGTAGGCAATTTCTTCTATACATCCAATTTTTAAACCTTGGCGTTCTTCAATGACTTGAACAAATTGTGAAGCTTGATTTAAAGATGCAAAAGTACCGGTATCTAACCAAGCGGTACCGCGTGTTAAGGTGCGGACTTGCAAATTACCTTGTGCCAAATAATGTTTATTGATATCGGTTATTTCATACTCGCCACGAGCGCTTGGCTTTAAGTTTTTGGCAACTTTTACAACAGAGTTATCATAAAAGTAAATACCAGGAACGGCATAGTTTGATTTTGCTATTGATGGTTTTTCTTCAATAGAAATTACTTTATTGGCTTTATCAAATTCAACCACGCCATAGCGTTCTGGGTCGCTAACGTGATAGGCAAACACAATGCCACCATCAGGATTTGTAGCACTTCGCAATATTTGTTCTAGTCCGGTGCCATAAAAAATATTATCGCCTAAAACCAAGGCAACTTTATCATCTTTAATAAAATCTTCTCCCAAAACAAAAGCTTGCGCCAAACCGTTTGGCGTTTCTTGGGCAACATAACTAAATTGACATCCAATACGGCTACCATCGCCTAAAAGGCGTTCAAATAAAGGTAAATCGTATGGCGTTGAAATAATTAAAATTTCTTTGATGCCAGCTAAAAGTAAAATCGAAAGTGGATAATAAACCATTGGTTTATCGTAGATTGGCATTAACTGTTTGCTAATTCCTAGCGTAATAGGGTGTAAACGGGTACCACTACCTCCGGCAAGTATAATTCCTTTCATGTTATGATTCGTCTTCGTTAATTAAATCAATTGTAGGTTCTTTTAAAATCGCTTTATTTGCGATGTCTTGGTCTAGCGAAAGCAATAATGAAGGTAATAATATTAAGTTAGAAAGCATGGCAAATAATAAAGTTATAGAGACTAATCCGCCTAAGGCTTTTGTGCCGCCAAAGCTGGACGCGGTAAAAACTAAAAATCCAAAAAATAAGACTATAGAAGTGTAAAACATACTTACCCCAGTTTCGCGTAAAGCGATATAAACCGATTTTTTAATTTTCCAATTATTAGCTTGTAATTCTTGCCTGTATTTTACTAGAAAATGGATGGTATCGTCAACCGAAATGCCAAAAGCAATACTAAAAACCAGTATTGTTGACGGTTTAATAGGTATTCCAATATAGCCCATAATACCCGCAGTTATTAAAAGCGGGAACATATTGGGGATTATTGAAATTAAAATCATTCTGAAAGACCTAAATAATGAAGCCATAAACAGCCCAATCATAAAAATGGCTAAACCTAAGGAAACAATTAGGTTATTGGTTAAATAATTGGTGCCTTTTAAAAACAATAAGGCTTTTCCTGTAAAGGTTACTTTATAGTTATCTGATGGAAATTCTTTTGCCACTCGTTCTTCTAATCGCTCTTCAATACCATCCATTTTATTGGTGCCAATATCCTTCATAAAAGTAGTCATTCTAGCATAGCGTCCTGTAGAATCTACAAAGTTCTTTAATAAATTAGACTGGGTATTTGAGTTTTTAGAATAGCTTAAAATAAAGTTTTTTTCTTGCGAAGTTGGCAAACTGTAATATTTAGGATTTCCGTTATAAAAAGCTTGTTTAGAATATTTTACCAAGTTTAAGATAGAAATAGGTTTTGAAAGTTGCGGAATTTCATCGATGGTTTCTTCTAATTTTTCCATCCGTTTTAGCGTTGAAAGCGAAGTAGCGCCTTTATTTTTCTTGGTGTCTATTAATATTTCGAGTGGCATAATTCCACCAAATTCGTTCTCAAAAAATACAATGTCTTTATAAAATGGTTTGCTTTTTGGCATGTCGTCTATTAAACTACCCGACACTTTAATCATATAAATCCCAATCATACTCACAATGATTAATACTAAGGTGGTAGCATAAACAGCAAATCGATGATGTCGCACAATGTTTTCTATTAAAGAAACTATTTTTCCCATCCATTTCATTTCAAGATGCTTTAAATGCTTATCTTTTGGGATGGGCATATAGCTATAAATAATTGGAATTAACAATAATGACAAAACATATAATGCCATAATATTGATGGAAGCAATGGTTCCAAACTCTTTTAAAAGCCTACTTTTGGTAAAGATAAAGGTAGCAAAACCAACAGCGGTTGTTAAATTTGTCATTAATGCAGCCGCGCCAATTTTAGTGATAACCCGTTGTAAAGATTTTGCCTGATTGCCGTGATTTTTTATTTCTTGCTGATATCTGTTAATTAAAAATATGGCATTTGGAACCCCGATGACAATAATTAAAGGTGGAATTAAAGCCGTTAAAACAGTCAATTCATATCCAAAGGCACCTATAATGCCGAAAGCCCATATTACGCTAATTCCAACTACACTCATAGCAATTAATGTGGTGCTAAATGACCTGAAGAAAAAGAAGAAAATAAGTGTAGTAACACCAAAAGCCAAACCGATAAAAATGCCTATTTCGTCAACAATACTTTGAGAGTTCATCGTGCGGATATAAGGCATGCCCGAAACGTAAACGTTCAAATTGTTGTCTTTTTCAAATTTCTCGATGATTGGATTGAGTTGATTGATAACAAAATCTTTACGAGCTTCGGTATTTACAATATCTTTTTTAAGATAAATAAGGGTTTGAACGGTTTTGGTATTTTTATTGTATAAAAAGTTGTCAAAAAAAGGGAGGCTATCAAATAAATTATTGGTGATGGCTTTAATTGCTTCGACAGTTTGAGGATCATCTTTATATAGTGGTTCGGCTATAAATCGGTTATTTTCAACGTCCTTTTTGAGTTTTTTGATATCGCCTAATGAAAATGTAAAATCAACCGCTTTAAAAGTCTTGAGTTTTTTAGAAAGGTCATTCCAATGATTAAATTTATTAGGTGTAAAAAAAGTAGAATCTTTAACAGCAAGAATGATGAGGTTACCCTCTTCTCCAAATATTTTTAAAAAATTATTGTAAACCATAGATGCCGGATGATCTGATGGCAACATATTAGCCTCGGTGTATGAAAGTCTAATATTTTTGGTTTGCGTTAGCAAACCAGCTGTTATGGCTGTAATAACGATTAGAAAAAAAATTCTATTTCTTAAAATTAGCCTAGAAATAAAGGACCAAAATTTCATAAATTTAGTTTTATTAACATCAAGCCAATTTTAATTATTTGCGGTTTGATAGTATGTTTTTAAACAGTCATAATTTCCTTCTCCTTAACTGCTAAAATTTCATCAATATGTTTGATGTATTTATCTGTTAACAATTGAATTTGAGCCTCGGCATCTTTTGCATCATCTTCAGATAAGCCATCATTTTGAAGTTTTTTAATATCGACATTGGCATCTTTGCGAGCAGTGCGAACGCCAATTTTATCATTTTCGGCCTCGGCTTTTGCCATTTTAGAGAGTTCTCTACGGCGCTCTTCGGTTAAAGCAGGGATATTGATAATAATTGTTTCACCATTATTCATCGGATTAAAACCGAGGTTGGCAATCATAATGGCGCGTTCAATTTCGTGTAACATCTTTTTCTCCCAAGGTTGCACGGTAATAGTTCTACCATCGGGCGTATTGATATTAGAGACTTGGCTTAGTGGTGTTAAAGCGCCATAATATTCTACCAATACACTGTGTAACATAGCTGGAGAAGCTTTGCCAGCGCGAATATTCATCAACTCTTTTTTTAGATGCGCAATCGCGTTTTCCATTTGTTCTTTTGCACTATCTAAAATAAAATTAACTTCTTCATCCATTGAATTATAAATTTAAATTTTATTAACTAAAGTCCCAATTTTTTGGCCTTTTAAAACTTTTAGCAAATTGCCTTTTTTGTTCATGTCAAAAATCAAAATAGGGAGGTTATTTTCTTCACTTAAAGTGAAAGCGGTCATATCCATGACGTTCAATTTTTTGATTAAAACATCTTTAAAGCTGATATTGTCGAATTTAACGGCATCTTTATTTTTTTCGGGATCTGATGAATAGATGCCATCTACTCTGGTTCCTTTTAAAATAACATCGGCTCCAATTTCTATTGCTCTTAAAACAGCTGCGGTATCGGTTGTAAAATAAGGGTTACCTGTACCAGCTCCGAAAATAACTACGCGTCCTTTTTCGAGGTGGCGAACTGCGCGACGTTTAATATACGATTCGGCTATTTGTTCCATCTTAATGGCAGTTAGCAAGCGGGTTTTTAATCCGATATCTTCTAGAGCAGTTTGAAGTGCCAATCCATTAATTACTGTTGCTAGCATGCCCATATAATCAGCTTGAACGCGGTCTAAACCTTGACTGGCAGCGGCTACACCTCTAAAAATATTGCCTCCACCAATTACAATGGCAACTTCAACACCTTTATCTACAATTTCCTTAATTTCTTTAGAATAATCGGCTAACCTAACTGGGTCTATACCGTATTGGTGGCTTCCCATCAAGGCTTCACCACTCAGTTTTAATAAGATTCTTTTGTATTGCATTTTTATTCGAATGTTTTACAAATATACTAAAATATAGATTTCTATTTTTCCAAATTTAGAGACAGCTTATTTTTTTCAAATTTTCAGGTTGCGCTATAAAAAGTGGAGTAATATAAAACAATAAACCACGCTTTTAGCGTGGTTTATTTATCATTTAAAGTGTAAAAATTATACGAGCGATACTCTTTTAAAGCCTGTAACCGAAATGTTGCCAATAGAATTAACATATTGTGCAACGGTTATCTTTTCGTCTTTAATAAAGTTTTGGTCAAGCAAACATTGTTCTTGGTCAAGTGTGGTATTATCAGATAAAAAGCGTTCTAATTTTCCGGGGAGGATTTTGTCCCAAATTTTTTCTGGTTTTCCTTCTGCTTTAAGTTCTGCTTTTAAATCTGCTTCAGCTTTAGCGATGATTGTATCGGTTAATTGAAGTCTAGAAATATAAGTAGGAACATGTTTTAGGGTTTTACCTAACCTGGCCAATTCTTCATTTTCTTTTTCAATAACTGCAATTCTAGCTTCAGTTTCCGAAGCAACAAATTCAGGTGTAAAATCTTTAAAAGATAAAGTTGTTGCACCCATCGCAGCAGCCTGCATTGAAAGATCTTTTGCAACTTCTTCAGCTCCTTTAATGTTAGTAGACAAGGCAGTTAAAGCTGCAATTTTATTACCTGTGTGAATATAAAATCCTACCAAAGCGCCAGTAATTTTTTCAAAAGCTGCAATTTCTAATTTTTCGCCAATAACACCAGTTTGCTCAATTAATTTTTCAGCTACAGTCATCCCTTCAAAATCAGCATTTAAAAATTCTTCTTTCGAATTATAGTCAAGGGCAAGGGAAGCGAACTTTGTGGCTAAGGCTACAAATGCATCATTTTTGGCGACAAAATCGGTTTCACAATTTAGAGAGATAATAGCACCGCGAGTTTTATCATCGCTAACTTTTGCAATAACAGCACCTTCAGATGAATTTCTGTCGGCTCTATTTGCGGCTACTTTTTGTCCTTTTTTACGTAAAATTGTAACGGCTTTGTCAAAATCACCTTCGGCTTCTACCAAAGCATTTTTACAATCCATCATTCCCGCTCCAGTAGATTTTCTTAAGTTATTTACTTCGGCGGCTGTTATATTTGCCATTTTTTAAATTTTAAAAAGTTAATCTAGTTTTCGTTATTTTCGTCATCAATTTCTACTTCAACAACTTCGTTTTCGGTAGCGTCATCATCTTTTGATGAAACTGTTTTGTCTTTTGTATTTTTTCGTTCCGATAAACCGTCTTTAATTGCTTTAGTTACATATTCTAATATTTTACTAATAGATTTTGAAGCATCATCATTAGAAGGAATTACAAAATCAACAAGACGAGGATCGGAATTGGTGTCAACCATTGCAAAAACAGGAATGTTTAACTTACGAGCTTCTGCCACAGCAATACGTTCACTTTTAATATCAACAACAAAAATAGCACCTGGCAAGCGCGTCATATCTACAATAGAACCTAAGTTTTTTTCTAGTTTTTCACGTTGTCTGTTTATTTGAAGTTGTTCTCTTTTAGAAAGTGCTGTAAAAGAACCATCTTGTTTCATGCGGTCAATTTGACTCATTTTTTTAACGGCTTTTCTAATCGTTGTAAAATTAGTAAGCATACCACCGGGCCAACGCTCAGTAATATATGGCATACCTAAACTTTTAGAAACATCGGCTACAATGTCTTTTGCTTGTTTTTTTGTTGCAACAAACATGACACGTTTTCCAGAAGATGCTATTTTTTGTAAAGCATTACAAGCTTCTTCTAGTTTTGCAGCAGTTTTATAAAGGTCAATAATATGAATTCCGGTGCGCTCTGCATAAATGTATGGAGCCATATTTGGATCCCATTTTCTGGTGATATGTCCAAAATGAACGCCAGCGTTGATTAAATCTTTAATGTCTATTTTTTCTGTCATTTTAATTTAGTTTACGTTCCGTTAGGTAGCAATAATTAAGTAGCGTTTAATTTTAAATCGATCTCAACTATTTGGATGCTATACTAATCGATAACAGGGTTTTTAATTTTATAATTAATTCTGTAGATAGATTAACGTTTAGAGAATTGGTATCGTTTACGGGCTTTTTTCTGACCAAATTTCTTACGTTCTACCATTCTTGGGTCTCTTGTCAATAATCCTTCTGGTTTTAAAATAGCTTTATTTTCTTCGCTCAATTTTACTAAGGCTCTAGAAATAGCTAATCTAATAGCTTCGGCTTGTCCGGTAATACCACCGCCAAAAACAGAAACTTTTATGTTAAAAGAAGTTGTGTTATTGGTAAGTGCTAAAGGTTGTTGAACCTTAAATTGTAACATTGGAACGGTAAAATAATTTTTAAAATCTCTTTTATTGATGGTTATTTCACCTTTTCCTTCAGAAACATAAATACGAGCAACTGCTGTTTTACGTCGGCCTATTGTGTGTATTATTTCCATTATTTAAGATCGTTTAGGTTAATAACTTTAGGTTGTTGCGCTTCTTGTTTGTGTTCGCTACCTATATATACATATAGATTTCTGAATAAAGTACTGCCTAATTTATTTTTAGGTAACATGCCTTTTACAGATTTTTCAATCAATCTTGTTGGATCTTTTTGAAATAATTCTGTCGCTGTTAACGATCTTTGTCCACCTGGGTAGCCTGAATGACGGATATATGATTTATCTGTCCATTTTTTCCCGGTTAAATTAATTTTCTCTGCATTGATAACAATAACATTGTCACCACAATCAACGTGAGGTGTAAAATTTGGTTTGTATTTTCCTCTTATAAGCATGGCTACTTTAGAGGCTAAACGACCCAATGAATGTCCGTCCGCATCAACTAAAACCCACTCTTTATTAGCGGTCAATTTATTAGCTGATACTGTTTTGTAACTTAATGTGTTCAAACGATTAGTTTTTGTGTGTTAAACTTTAGTTTTTCTCTTAAAAAAGAGTGTGCAAAGGTAAGATTTATTATTTATATAACAAACAGCATTTTAAAAGTTATTTTTGGGCCCAGTTTAATAAATAATGTTCAGATTGTTGAGTTGTTTTTTGTCTATTTATTGATAGAACTTAATTTATTTTTATGGCGTTTTTTTGATGTAGTATGCCTATTTAACAGCTGATAGCGCTTTTAAAACAGGCAGAAATCAATAAATATCTGATTTATTTACTTTTTATTCAATTCAATTAGGATTTAAATTTGCGCTAATATAAAAATATAAAACACTAAGAGATGCATGATTATTTGGGGACTTGTAACGCTTGTCAAACTATTTTTAACTAATAGCACCACTAAAAATTTTTTTAAAAATTGGTGCTAGTTTAAATTTTAAATTGAAGATAGAATGTAAAAATGGGGTGTGGTAAATATCAAGTATTGTAATAATATTTTTCTCAAATTATATCAAAATAAATACGTTATAAAGTGTTTCTAAAAGTTAACAAATGGTTAAATATGGAATTAAAATTGAGGCATTGTTGAACTTTAAGAGATTCTTAGTATCTTTGCCTTTTAAAATTTTCTTCAATCATCGTATGAAAAGGAAACTTTTTTTTATCTTTATTCTAATTAATACCTTAACTTTTAGTCAAGTTAAGAGTAATAAATTAGCGCAAAAAGATAACTCATTTACAACGCAACTCAAATCGAGACTCGATATTTTACAACAAAATACACCTTTTTATATTACCTACAATCCTGTTTTGGAGCAGCTTATAAAAAGTTATCTAAATGGCAGGCAAAAATCTATTACAGATTTGATGACCAAGGCTGATTATTATTTTCCCTTAATAGAAGAACAATTAACAAAATACAACATTCCATTAGAAATGAAGTATTTGGCAGTTGTTGAATCGGCTTTGCAACCAACTGCAAAATCTAAAATGGGTGCATCCGGATTATGGCAATTTACAAATAGTACTGGTAAAAGGTTTGATTTAAAGGTGAATTCTTATGTAGATGAGCGTTCTAATCCGTTAAAATCTACCGAAGCTGCTTGTTTATACTTATCTAAGCTTTATACTATTTTTAACGATTGGGACTTGGTTCTAGCCGCCTATAATTTGGGACCAGTAACCGTTTCTAAAGCTATAAAACGTTCAGGTGGTTTTAATAATTACGTAAAAGTAAAGCATTACTTACCACTCGAAACTCAAAGTACTATTACAGCTTTTTATGCGATGATGTATTTATTTGAGTATTCAAAAGAACATGAAATATATCCAAATATTTCAACTGCTAGCTATTATGGAACTGATACCATAAGCGTAAAAAAAGAACTGACTTTTAACCAAATTAGCACGGTTTTAAATACTGATAATGCCACACTTAGGCAACTCAATCCACAATATCGATTGGGAATTATTCCTTATGTTGATGGATACAATTATACTTTGCGTTTGCCTAGCAATTTAAAGGTAGATTTTTTAGCTAAAGAAGATTCTATTTACAGCTTTGCAGCTCGAGATAATGCTTCAAGAAAAGCATTAATACCCAAATATCTTGAAAGCAAACACAGTATTAAATATACAGTTAAAAATGGCGATTATCTTGGTAAAATTGCCAAAAAATTTGGTGTAAGTACTGAAAATATTAAAAAATGGAATCAGTTAGAAAGTCCAAAATTAAAGATTGGTCAACGTTTAACGATTTCCCAAAAAAACGTTTTACCTGGTCATCGTGTTACAAAAAAAAGCCACCTCAAAAGATAACAGTAAAATTTACAAAGTATAAATAGCGATTCACTCTATAGTATCGCCAAAAAATATCCTAAATTAGTTTGAAGCAATTAAAAGAATAGAATCCCTGTTTTGAAAGCTAAATAACTTAAACCATAAAAAAAGTTAAAACTCTACAAAAGTTAAATTTTTATGAAGAATGTGCTTCCTATTTTAAGTTTGCTATTCCTTTTAAATGCTTGTGATTTAAAAAATAATAAACTCATCTTAAAATCATCAACTGGCAGAATAAATTCAGCTTTGGTAGTTATAGATAATAGAGAATGGAATAATGCCGTAGGATTAACATTAAAGGACATTTTTACCAATACTATTGAAGTTCTGCCACAACCCGAAGCGCAGCTTAGCATAACACAAGTAAGTCCAACAAATTTTAACAAACTTTTTGAAAACAATCGAAATATTCTAATTGTCAGTATCGCATCACAAGCGCAATTCAAAATTTTAAGAAATCAATACGCTTCACCACAAATTATTATAAGTGTTACAGGTTCTACCAGAGCCGATTTAATTAATCAAATCAAATTACATCAACAAGAAATAATTGATGTTTTTAAAACGGGAGATTTGGCTTTATATCAGAAAAATCTTTCAAATAAAATTTGGAATCAAAATAGGTTTTCTGTTTTAAAAGGAGCAGAAATCAAAATTCCAAGAGATTATTTAAAAGTAAAGGATACAACCAATTTTTTATGGCTTAGAAAATATCTTAAACAAGATGGCACGCTTAATATTTTAGCTTATAAAATTCCCTTAGTAGCTAAAGATAGCATCAGTCTTTTATATCTTTTAAACCAAAGAAATAAAATTGGTGCACAACAAATTTTAGGTCAATTTATAAATACTTATATGCAGACTTCTCTAGAGATACAGCCTACTTTTAAAGCGGTAAGTATAAACAGCCTTAATGCTTTCGAAATTAAAGGGCTTTGGGAAGTTAAAAACGATTTTATGGGAGGTGCTTTTATTAATTACACGTTTGTAGATACTGATCAAAACCAATTAATTTGCCTTGATGGATTTGTATATGCACCAAATCAAGATAAACGCGACTTCATTTTTGAATTAGAAGCTATATTTAAGACCTTTAAACTAAAATAGTTTACAAATTATCCTTAATTTTGCCGCTCTTAATCGGTTCCTAGCTCAGTTGGTAGAGCATCTGACTCTTAATCAGAGGGTCGTGGGTTCGAAACCCACGGGACCGACATCATCTATAAAGCGTTACATCTTTTGTAATGCTTTTTTTGTTTTTATATAAAAATACAACATCAACAGTAATAAAGTACCCGCACAAGTTATTCCTCTAAAGGCATAAACCGAAGCCAAAAATCCTTTACTAGCAAATAGTGAAAATATAGGCGCAAATAACGAAATTATCCAAACTATAAAATCTTCGGTATTTCTCTGTTGTTGAATCATGCGTTTTACAACTGGAAAATAAGAAATTACCATAATGCCCTGAACTGCAATGTTGGTAATAAGGTGATTGTTTGAAACTACCCAAAACAGAATAATAAACATGACTGCCACTAAACAACCCAAATCAAATTGCTTAAATCGGGTAGATTTATCACCCCAAATTAAAATAGCAACAGACACGCCCATAACCAGTATTAAATCGCTAATATTTAAAATATTATCGCTGAAATTATAATCGCCGTATGCAAAATAAGTGATGAGACTAATTGCTATCGCTATTGAAAAAAATGTCCACATTGCCAATGAAGGACTGATTTTTTTGTGATAAAGCAAATAGCTATACCGAATTAGTATAAAAATATTAATTAATGATATCGAGATGTTTATAAATAACTTTAGATTCATTTTGGCAATTTCATTTGTGTTATAAAAGTAGCTTATTTAGGGATTTTTAATTTAAAAATATTTAATATTCACCAATTATTTTTGGTTGTAAATTATACTTTATCTTTGATAAGATGAAAAAGTTTGTTATTGTATTTTGTATATTTATAGGTACTTTGGTTATTGGATTTATTATTTATAAATATTTTGATTCCAATAAAAATAACCAAAAAAATACAGTGCCAAAAGATATCAAAATAAGTACGTCAGATTCGGCTACAACCATAACAACAACAATTTTTTTTAAAGATTTTTATCCAACTTCAACTTATAACCAAGTTATTAAACACCAATATTATACGCTTTCGTATAGCGAAGAAGATGAACAGGCAGAATGGGTTGCATACAAACTGACGCCTGCTTCATTTAGCAACATTAAACGCGATGAAAATTTTAGAGAAGACAACTCAGTTACAACTGGCTCGGCAACATTAGCCGATTATAAGAATTCGGGTTATGACAGAGGTCATTTAGCGCCAGCTGCCGATATGTCTATAAATAGCACGGCGATGAGCGAAAGCTTTTTTATGAGCAATATGAGTCCGCAAGTGGCGAGTTTTAATCGCGGTATTTGGAAAGAGTTAGAAAGTCAAGTTCGCAATTGGGCAAAATCAAATGATTCCTTATTTGTAGTTACCGGTCCAATTTTAGACCATTCAATAGGTGCTATTGGAATAAATCAAGTTACCGTGCCAAGAGCTTATTATAAAACAATTGTCTTTTTTAAAAATAACAATATTAATGGCATTGCTTTTTTATTGCCAAATGCAAAATCTACAAAACCCATTAATTTTTACATGACTAGCATAGACAGTATTGAGTTGGTAACAGGTATTGATTTTTACCATAATCTAGCGATTGCCATCCAATCTAGAATTGAAGCTAATAGATATTTTAATGGGGGCTTATAAAAGCAAATAGGTTTATAAAATTCAAAATTCAATAAAAAAAATCAGCTTTTAAAGCTGATTTTTCGAGTTTATAAAATCTTTATTTTAGTTTTTTCTTAACGGCAACTTCTTGATAAGCTTCAATAACATCGTAAAGTTCAATGTCGTTAAAGTTTTTAATATTTAAGCCACAATCAAAGCCTTTAGTAACTTCTTTAGCATCGTCTTTAAAACGTTTTAACGAAGCCAATTCGCCCGTATAAACTACAACTCCTTCTCTAATTAAACGAATATTTGAGGTTCTTAAAATTTTACCACTAGTAACCATACATCCGGCAATTGTGCCAACCTTAGAAACTTTAAAAAGTTCTCTAATTTCTACATTACCAACAATTTCTTCTTTCATTACTGGAGATAACATGCCTTCCATTGCGTCTTTAATATCATTAATTACATCGTAGATAATTGAATAATTTCTAATATCAATTTCTTCTTTATCAGCCAACTGACGCGCTACTACAGAAGGTCTTACATTAAATCCGATAATTATGGCATCAGAAGCAGAAGCCAATAATACATCCGATTCGGTTATGGCACCAACTCCTTTATGAATAATATTAATTTGAATTTCGGGTGTCGATAATTTCTGTAATGAATCGGTTAAAGCTTCAACAGAACCGTCAACATCTCCTTTCAAGATGATATTTAATTCTTTAAATCCACCTAAGGCAATACGTCTTCCAATTTCATCAAGTGTAATATGACGTTGTGTTCTAATAGATTGCTCTCTTAATAATTGACCTCGTTTTGCTGCCATATTTTTGGCTTCGCGTTCGTCGTCTAACACATTAAATCGGTCTCCTGCTTGAGGTGCGCCATCTAATCCTAAAATAGAAACTGGCATTGATGGACCAGCTTCGGTCATACGATTTCCGCGTTCATCAAACATAGCTTTAACCTTGCCACTATGTGTTCCGGCAAGCATATAATCACCAATTTTTAAGGTTCCTGATTCTATTAAGATTGTAGATACATAACCTTTACCTTTATCAAGCAAAGCCTCAACAACAGTACCTATGGCATTTTTATTTGGATTAGCTTTAAGTTCTAACAATTCAGCTTCAAGCAAGACTTTTTCGAGTAATTCGGGAACGCCAACACCTGTTTTAGCAGATATATCTTGGGATTGAATTTTTCCGCCCCAATCTTCAACGAGCAAATTCATTTGAGCCAAGCCTTCTTTAACTTTTTCAGGATTTGCACCTGGTTTATCAATTTTATTAATAGCAAAAACAATAGGAACACCGGCTGCTTGGGCATGACTAATAGCTTCTTTTGTTTGAGGCATAATAGCGTCATCAGCAGCGATAACAATTACTGCAATATCAGTTACTTGGGCGCCTCTTGCGCGCATAGCTGTAAAAGCTTCGTGACCTGGGGTGTCTAAAAAAGTGATTTTTTGTCCATCATTTAGAACCACAGAATAAGCACCGATATGTTGTGTAATACCTCCAGATTCGCCTGCTATAACATTGGTTTGTCTAATATAATCGAGCAAAGATGTTTTGCCATGGTCAACGTGACCCATAACGGTAACAATAGGCGCTCTAGGTAATAAATCGGCTGGTTTATCAGCTTCAGCTTGAATAGTTTCATCAACTTCGGTAGTTACAAAATTGACTTCAAAGCCAAATTCATCGGCAACAATGCTAATGGTTTCGGCATCTAACCGCTGATTCATTGTTACCATTAAGCCAAGCGACATACAGGCAGCAATTACTTTTGTAACAGGAACATCCATTAAGGTAGCTACTTCGCTAGCGGTAATAAATTCAGTTAATTTTAAGATTTTGCTTTCTGCTTCTTGTTGTTCGCTATCTTGTTCAGATTGGTGTCGGTGTAAGTCGCGTTTATCACGACGGTGCTTAGAGCCTCTCGATTTAGATTTGCCTTGCAACTTTTCTAAAGTTTCGCGGATTTGTTTTGAAACTTCAGCTTCGGTTGGTTCTTCTTTAATAAAAGGCGTATGTGTTGAACCGCTACCAATCCTGCTTGGTGCTGTTTTTACTCTTTGTGTGACAATACGTTTAGTATTATCGGCAGGTTTTTTTGCATCATCAGCAAGTGGTTTGTGAATTCTTTTTCGTTTTTTGCGTTTGCTATCTAAATTGGTTTTACTATCAACAGCTTTTGCGATGGGTTCAACTTTTTTCTTAGGTTTTTCAAACTGTTTTAAATCAATAGTTTGACCTGTGAGTCTTGGTCCACCTAATTTTTTATATTTTGTGATGATAATATCACTAGGAATTTCAACCTCTTCAATATCTTCAATAATTTTTATTTTTTTAGGGGTAGAATGTGGCGCAACATGTTTTTCTTTAACTTTATTAAGATTAGTTTTAAATTTCAAAAGGGCTTCTTCATCAAAAGTGTCTTCTATAACTATTTCTTCAGGTTCTGAATCTTCAACTGCAACTACATTTTCAATAATTACTTCTGGTATTATTTCAGGAATTACTTCAACTTTTTCTTGAACAATTTTTTCAGGAGTTTTTATAACCGCTTCTTTAAGATTTTCTTTATGAGAAATTGGCGCAACATCTTTAGTTTTTTCTGATGGCACAACAACTTCTGGTTTAGGTTCTAAATCTATTTTACCAACAGTTTTAATTCTAGGAACTCGCTCTGATTCAGTTTTAAAAATAGATGTTTTGGCTTTTTCTTCGGATAAATGTTTCTTTTCTTGTTCTTTCTCTAAAACTAGTCGGATAGCTTCTTTTTCTTTGCGCTTTTCTTCACTAACTTCGTGTGATGCTGCTTTTTTACTTCTATCAGTTTGAAACCCGTCTAAAAGTATTTCATAAACTTCATTAGAGATTTTCGAAGTAGGTCTTGCTTCAATATTAATACCATTCTTAGAAAGGTGCTCAACGGCACGCTCTAAAGAAATATTTAATTCTATTAATACTTTGTTTAACCTAAGGGTATTATTTTCAGCCATAAAATTTTTGTTAAGCTTTAAAATTATTAAAATTTATTCTAGCTATCAAATTCTTCTCTCAAAATTCTTTGAACCTCTAAGATAGTTTCTTCTTCAAGGTCAGTACGTTTAACTAAATCGGCTACATCAAGATCTAAAACACTTTTTGCGGTATCTAAACCAACATTTTTAAATTCTTGAAGAATCCAAGCGTCAATTTCATCAGAAAACTCGGTTAACTCAACATCTTCATCACCATAACCTTCTCTTTGTACATCTAATTCATAGCCCGTTAATTGGCTCGCTAAGCGGATGTTGACCCCGTTTTTGCCGATAGCTTTTGAAACTTCTTCGGGTTTTAGAAAAACATCTACTCTAGATTTTTTTCCTGACCCTTCTTCGGCTTCGTGGATAACCATAGAGACTACTTTTGCAGGACTTAATGCTCTGGTAATAAACAACTGTGTATTGTTTGTAAAATTGATAACGTCAATATTTTCATTACCTAACTCTCTAACAATACCGTGGATTCTTGAGCCTTTCATCCCAACACAAGCTCCAACTGGATCAATTCTATCATCATAAGAATCTACGGCGACTTTTGCTTTTTCACCAGGAATTCTGGCAACGCGTTTTATGGTAATCAAACCATCAAAAACTTCGGGAATTTCTTGTTCAAAAAGTTTTTCTAAGAATTCTGGGGCGGTTCGCGACATAATAATCACGGGTTTATTACCGCGCAATTCTACACTTTTGATAATGCCTTTAACCGATTCGCCTTTTCTAAAGTAATCTGATTTGATTTGTTCGCTTTTTGGCAACACAATTTCATTGCCATCGTCGTCTAATAAAATAACGGCATTATGTTTTATATGGTGCACTTCAGCAGAATAAATTTCGCCTTCAAGGTCTTTAAATTGTTTAAAGATATTGGTGTTGTCGTGTTCTTGAATTTTAGCAATTAAGTTTTGACGCAAGGCTAAAATGGCTCTTCTACCTAAGTCAATTATTTTGACTTCTTCAGAAACATCTTCACCAACCTCAAAATCGGGTTCAATTTTACGCGCTGCCTTTAATTCTATCTCCGAATTTGGATCTACCACTTCGCCATCGGCAACAACAACTCTTTTTCGCCAAATTTCTAAATCTCCTTTATCGGGATTTATGATGATATCAAAATTATCATCAGATCCAAACTTGCGTTTTAGAGTCGCTCTAAATACCTCTTCTAAAATAGACATTAAGGTCACTCTATCAATACTCTTATCGTCTTTGAATTCAGAAAAAGATTCAATTAATGCGATATTTTCCATGATTTATTTTAATTAAATATTATTTTAACTTTTGCTTCTTTTATTTCTTTAAATGCAAAATTAGCATTTTTAATGACAGTAATTTTTCCTTTTCCTACAGGCTTAGCCTCTCTTTCTTCCCAACTCAAATTTAAGCTTTCAACATCGACTGAAATTACTGTACCTTCAATCAAAGTGCCATCTTTTAATTCTAAACTGAGGACTCTTCCTATATTTTTTTTAAACTGACGTCCGTTTTTTAAGGGTTCTGATAAACCTGCCGACATCACTTCTAAGGCATAATCTTCAACTTCTCTATCTAGGTTATTTTCAATATGCCGACTTATTCTAACACATTCTTTTAACGGAACGCCTTCATCACCATCTATTATGACAAAAATTTTAGCATCAGCCGTTACTTTAACTTCAATTAAAAATAATGAATCGCTGGTTTGTAAGGCTTCGTTTACCAGTTCTAATACTTTACTTTGCTCCATTTTGTCATGTAAAAAAAGGGCTTTTAAACGCCCTTTCAATTGTCTTCTTCGTAAAATTCGGTGCAAATATAGTACATATTAAATTTATATACAAAAATCAGTAATTTTAACGCTAATATTCATTATCTTTAAAACGCTAAACGTAAATTTTAATATGATGAAACGGATTTTAGTACCAGTAGATTTTTCTAAGGAAGCCGAAAATGCTGCACAAGTAGCGGTGAGCATTGCAAAAAAGTGTGATGGAACTGTGTATTTGTTACACATGTTAGAATTGCCTGAAACCACCGAGTTTATGATTTCAAATCAAATTGAGCCTACTTTTTTTATGGATATGGCAAAAAAAAGATTTGCAACTTTTTTAGAGCTTCCCTTTTTAAAATCGGTTAAAGTCAAAACAAACATCTTGTTTTACAAGGCTTTTAATGGCATTCAAGATGAAGCTAAAGCACTTAATATCGATTTGATTGTGATGGGTTCTAAGGGTATTTCAGGCATCGAAGAAATTATCATTGGTTCGAATACCGAAAAAGTTGTTAGAAATGCCGAAGTACCTGTTTTGGTTATAAAAGAATCTTCAAAAACCTTTGATATCAAACACATGGTTTTTGCATCAGATTTTGCATTAAACGGACGAAAATCATTCCAAAAAGTTATCGACTTTGCTAACTTTTTCGAGGCACGTATTCACTTATTATATGTAAATACCATACATAATTTTGAAACTACCGAAGAAAGTAATGCGCATATTCAAGCTTACATAAAGGGATTTAATTTTTATAATTACCTCATTACCATTTATAATGCCAATTCAGTTGAGAAAGGTATTTTAGATTTTTCAAAATCTATAAAAGCTGATCTCATTGCTTTAAATACGAGTGGGCGTGGAGGTTTGTCAAAATTATTTAACGGAAGTATTGCGGCTGAAATTGCAAACCACGCCATGTTGCCGGTGGTAACTTTTAAATTATAGATTATTTGGTATAGACTCTATTTTCTTGTTCGGCAACTCTAATAAAAGTGGTGCGTTTAGTAAGCTCTTTTAATCTTGGTGCGCCAACATAAGTGCAGGCACTTCGCAATCCACCTAAAATATCTTGAAGCGTGTTGTTAACCGCGCCGCGATAAGGTACTTCAACGGTTTTGCCTTCACTGGCTCTGTATTCAGCAACACCGCCGGCGTATTTATCCATAGCAGTAACAGAGCTCATTCCATAAAATTTTCTAAATGGCAATCCGTTGTGTTCAATAGCTTCGCCACCACTTTCGTCGTGTCCTGCTAGCATGCCACCAAGCATCACAAAATCCGCGCCAGCGCCAAAAGCTTTGGCAATATCCCCCGGAACGGCGCATCCACCATCGCTAATAATTTGCCCACCCAAACCGTGAGCGGCATCGGCACATTCAATAATTGCCGATAATTGTGGATAACCCACGCCCGTTTTTACGCGCGTTGTACAAACTGAACCTGGACCAATACCCACTTTTATGATATCGGCACCAGCCAGCAATAATTCTTCAACCATTTCGCCCGTCACTACATTTCCTGCAATAATGACCTTATTGGGATAGCGTAGGCGTGTGCGTTTTACAAAATTTACAAAATGTTCAGAGTAGCCGTTTGCCACGTCAATACAAATAAATTTTAAGTACGGGTGTTGTTCGAAAATAGCGGCGAGTTTTTTTGAATCATCAGCACTGGTTCCAGTACTAATGGCAATATAATTTTCAATGCCTTTTTGGGCAGAAGCTAAAAAAAGATTCCAATCGGCTAGGATATAATGTTTGTGAATTGCTGTAAACAATTGCTTTTGCGATAGAGCCCTAGCCATTTTGAAAGTGCCTACGGTATCCATATTTGCCGCAATAATTGGAATGCCTGTCCACGTTATTTTACTGTTTAAAAAGGTAAATTCGCGCACTAAATTTACCTGAGAGCGACTTTTTAAAGTTGACCGTTTTGGTCTAATCATCACATCTTGAAAACCTAATTTGATATCAGATTCTATTCTCATATAAGCTTTCTATTAAAATTAGACCCAAAATTAAGTGTAAATATCAAGGACTTTTAAATAGGTTGTTATTTTTTATTAACAAACTTAAATGATTTGATTTACTAATAGAAACCCCAATAATTAAACTATAAAAAAACGCCCTATTTTAGAAAGTTTTTTGTTGACCTACAAGGATTCGAACCTTGACAAACGGCTCCAGAAACCGTGGTGCTACCGTTACACCATAGGTCAATTATTGGTAGTTGAAAAGCGCAAAATTAAAATAATTATTTTGTTTATCGTTTAAATACAGCTTCTAAAAGCAAAAAAAGTCTTCTATTTTAAGAAGACTTTTTTGTTGACCCACAAGGATTCGAACCTTGACTGACGATACCAAAAACCGGAGTGCTACCATTACACCATGGGTCAGTTTTTGTTTTGCTTTAAGCAGGCGCAAATTTACAGTAAAGTTTTAAATGCACAAAGATTTTAAAAATTTTTATTTTTTATATTTTAACTGATATTTAATCTGTATTTTAGGTGCTTTATTATACTGTTACTGTATTATTTATTAAATTCGCCAACGCAATAAAAACAATAAACATGCTCGATTTTAATTATAAAAAATGGAATTCAATTTTAGGATGGATTACTTTTTCCATCGCTTTATTTACGTATGCTAGCACCATTGAACCCACGGTAAGCTTTTGGGATTGTGGCGAATATCTTTCTACGGCTATAAAATTACAAGTTGGCCATGAACCTGGAGCGCCACTATTTCAAATGCTCGGCGCTTTCTTTGCTATTTTTGCAAGTGACAAAGTACAAATGGCAATGATGGTCAATTTTATGTCGGCTCTAGCTAGTGCTTTTACGATATTGTTTTTATTTTGGACAATTACACGCTTATCTTTTAGTTTATTAAAAGCTAACAATGCAGCGATTTCTACTCAAACGCAAATCGCTATTTTAGGTAGCGGTATGGTTGGGGCTTTAGCTTATACTTTTAGCGATACCTTTTGGTTTAGTGCAGTTGAAGCTGAAGTTTACGCGATGTCTTCCATGCTTTTGGCTCTTTTATTTTGGTTGGGATTGCGCTGGGAAGCTGATATGGATTCGCCTAGAGGCAACAAATGGTTGTTGATTTTGTGTTTTGTAGTAGGATTATCTTTTGGCGTTCATGTGATGTCGTTGTTGGTGATTCCAGCAATTGGATTTATCTATTTCTTTAAACATTACCAAACTGTAAACACTAAAAACTTTATTGTTGCTAACGTTTTAGCGGTTTTGGCTTTGGCTTTTGTGTTTAAATTTTTATTTCCATTCACCCTTAAATACTTTAGCGCTTTAGAGTTGTTTTTTGTAAATAATTTAGGATTACCTTTTAATTCGGGTAGCATTTTTGCAGCACTTATTCTGATTTTAGCCTTTATTTATGGATTAAAATATACTAAAAAACACCAGTTTTACCATGCCAACACCATAATTTTATCTATTTTATTTGTGATGTTAGGTTTTTCGTCTTGGATAATGTTGCCCGTTAGAGCAAAAGCAAATCCGGTAATAAATATGAGTGATCCGTCAAGTGCTAGAGAATTATTAGCTTATTATAACCGCGAGCAATACGGCGACGTTTCATTGTTTTACGAATCCTATTATTCGGTTGCTTTTGAAAGAGAATTAGATGAAAATCAGCCCTATGTTGATGGCAAACCACATTACGAAAAAGATACCGTAAACAAAAAATATATCATTGTAAATAATTATAAAGACGATTTGCAAAACTATTCAGCCAAAAATAAAGGCTTTATTCCTAGAATGACCTCAACATCTTCAGAAGCGATTAAAAACTATAAATCAATTACGGGAATTAGTGCAAATAGTAAACGCCGACCAACTTTTGGTGAAAACATCAATTTTATGGTTAAGTTTCAGTTTGGCTATATGTACGGTCGCTATTTTATGTGGAATTTTGTTGGACGTCAAAACGATGAGCAAGGAAAATTAGATATTTTAAACGGCAACTGGCTCAGTGGAATAAACGCTATTGATGAAGCGCGTTTAGGCCCACAAACCAATTTGCCATCGGATATTAAAAATAATCCAGGACGAAATGTGTATTACTTTTTACCACTTATCTTAGGATTAATAGGCCTATTTTTTCAGGTTAATTTAGATTTAAAGAATTTTTACGTGTTGTTGCTCTTTTTTGCATTTACCGGATTAGCTATTATTTTTTACACCAATCCCAAACCTTTTGAACCGCGAGAACGCGATTATGCTGTGGTAGGCTCGTTTTATGTTTTTGCTATATGGATTGGTTTTGGCGTTTTAGCCATCTACGAAAAGTTAAAAAATAAAATCAATAAAACCTTTTTAGCCTTTGGGGTAAGTGCTTTAAGTCTAGTTGCGGTACCGACCTTGATGGCAAATCAAAATTGGAATGATCACAATCGTTCTGGACGCTATTCGGCTCGTGCAGTAGCTCAAGATTATTTAGATTCTTGTCAAAAAGATGCTATTTTGTTTACCATTGGCGATAATGATACCTATCCACTTTGGTATATGCAAGAAGTTGAAGGCTATCGAACCGATATTAAAATTGTCAATTCTAGTTTATTTAATACCGCCTGGTATATCGATCAGATGAAGCGCAAAACTTATGATGCAGAGCCTATACCGTCGCAACTAACACACGATAAATATAAAGAAGGTACGCGAGAAATTGTTTACGGAACAAATCAAACTGATAAGCGTTGGGATATTAAAGATTTTATGAATTGGATTGCTAGTGACGATGCTAGAACGCGTATAGAAGTTGGCAACGGTCACGAAGAAGTGTTTTATCCAACAAATAAATTGCGTATTTCTGTTGATAAAGAAGCGGTACTTAAAAATGGAATTGTCGCCTTAAAAGATTCAGCTAAAATTGTCCCTTTTATCGATATTGATATTGATGCAAATGGCATTACTAAAAACCGCGTGTTGATGCTTGATATATTAGCAAATAACAACTGGAAACGCCCTATTTACTTTACAGGAGGTAGTTTTGATAATGAGGAATACATTTGGCTAAAAGATTATTTACAAGTTGATGGACTTGCTTATAAATTAGTGCCAATATTAAAGAAATCAAATGGTGATTTTGGACCTTTTGATATGGGAAGCATCAATACTGAAACTATGTATAACCATGTCAAATTATGGAGTTGGGGCAATATGAAAGATCCAAAAGTTTATCTGGATGTTGAAACACGTAGAAATAGTATTTCTTTTAGAGGGCGATTAGAACGCTTGGCAACCGCTTTTATTGAAGAGGGAAATTTTAAGAAGGCAGAAGAAATGTTAGACCTTTCTATCAATGAAATGCCTGTTGATAAATTTGGATATTATTCACTGGTATTAGGTCATATAGAAGATTATTACAAAATTGGCGCTAAAGAAAAAGCGCGGAATCTAACGGCAATTTTAGTCGCTAAATATCAAGAAAACTTAAAATACTATGCGCAATTTAACAGCCATGATATACAATTGGTTTTTGACGAAATTGAAAGCAATTTAAGACAATACCAAAATTTAGTAGCTACTGCAACAGAATATGATGATGCAGCTTATGCCGAAAAGCTAAATAAGAGCTTTATTGAACATGTTAATTTGTATAAAGCACTCTTAAAATAACATGTTCGAGATTGTAAAAATGCCCCGATTTATTTCGGCTACTTTTAACAGTTATTTGTGGCATTTTTCTAGAGATGAGCCAAGCTTATATCTAACTTTTGATGATGGACCAACGCCCAAAATTACACCCTGGGTATTAGGTGTTTTAAAAGAATTTAAGATAAAAGCGACTTTTTTTTGTATCGGTAAAAATGTGGTGGCACAACCTAATCTGTTTAAACAGCTTTTAGATGAAGGTCATCGCATTGGTAATCATACATTCAATCATCTAAATGGTTTAAAAAATAATTCGGCTACCTATCTTGAAAATATAGAAATGACTCATGCAATTTTTCTAGAACAAGATTTTAATTATTTTACAAACAACGATTTATTATTTAGACCGCCTTACGGAAAGTGTTTTCCAAAACAGCTTAAACAGCTAAAAGCAAAAGATTATAAGACGGTATTTTGGGATGTATTAAGTAGAGATTTTGACTTAAATATCACAAAAGAAGATTGCTTAAAAAATGTTTTAAAACATACCGAAAATGGCAGCATCATTGTTTTTCACGATAGCGAAAAAGCCTTTAAAAATTTAGAATACACCTTGCCTAAAACTTTAGAATATTTTAAGGCAAAATCTTATCAGTTTAAAACTATTTAAAGATATTGTCGCACTAAATCAATAAGTGTATTCTCATCTTGGTCGCCAGTTTGACGCCATTTCATTTCGCCTTTTTTGTAGATAATATAAGTGGGATTTTCTTCTATCATTAAGGCTTTGACTAAAGTTTTGTTTTTTTCTATGTCAATTTTAATAACATTGGCTTTATTGCCAAAAGTAGCAACCACATCTCTTAGAATATCGTGATATGGTTCTTGTGCTTCATCCAAATGAGCAAAAAAATGGATTAAGACGGGAACTTCAGAATTAATTAAATCACCAAATTTGGCCATAGCTAAAAGGTTTTGATTAATAATACACTAGCTTAATCATGACACACTATAGTTACAAATATACAATTTTATTAATAAAAAATAAGGTTTATAAATCTGTATGAAATTTGAACTAAAATAAAAAGAAATCCTTGTACTAAGTCTCTGACTAATTAACCTTTTGGTTTGGTTAATAATGCTTTAAATTTGAAAAGCGATTAGTATGATAGTTTCCACTTTCCCACAAGTTAGCGCTACAAGTGCACTAACCAAGAATGGTTCATTTATTATACCTACTATTTCAAATAAACTTCATCCCTCAATAAAGTCATCCAAAAAGAATTTAGCATTTGTACAAGGATTATGATTTATAATGTTTCAAATATAAAGTCAATTATAATTCAGCAGCTTAGTAAAATCTGGTATTTTTTTGAAAATTTTAAAGTCCTAAAAATAGGTATCTAATTAAGATGGATGGGTTATATCTTTAACTTTGTTGAGATATCGGTTTTTTAATTGTGCAGTAATTTTTTTTGAAGATTGTAGCGCTTGTTTATAAAAACTAAGCAAATCTAAAACTTGTAGTAAACCATTGTGAAGTTCGACCCCAAAATGTGTTTTTTCTTGTTCATTCTCTAGCGTAATTGAATCTGCAATTTCTTGATTTATTGAATAGTCTGAATCGCTTTGTTTTAAGGTTTGTTGAATGCTTG
>JAVHOP010000148.1:0-1324 GCA_036170135.1 Flavobacteriaceae bacterium
ATCATAAATAATCCCTTTTTTATGGAGGTAACTTTGTAAATCTAGATTTAAAAATGCTTTGTGTGCAACGCCTAAAACTATTGTATCATATTTTTGGTCGGGAAAAACCTTAGTGGTTGTAAGTCCGTACTCGTGCCGTACATCAGCCGGATTTGCCCAAGGGTCATAAATGGTTACCTCAATGCCGTAATCCGCCAAGGCCACTACCACATCTACAATTTTGGTATTGCGCACATCGGGACAATTTTCTTTAAAAGTAATGCCCAACATGAGCAACTGCGCCCCATTTACTTGAATGTTATTTTTAATCATCAATTTGATGATTTGAGAAGCTACATATTCAGCCATACTATCATTCATTCGCCGTCCTGCTAAAATAATTTCGGGATGATAGCCCACTTCTTGTGCCTTTTGAGCCAAATAAAAGGGATCGACACCGATACAATGGCCACCTACCAAGCCTGGTTTAAAGGGTAAAAAATTCCATTTGGTACTGGCGGCTTCTAACACGGCTTGCGTATCAATATGTAATAAATTAAAAATCTTTGCCAGCTCATTTACAAAAGCAATATTGATGTCGCGTTGGGAGTTTTCTATGACCTTAGCGGCCTCAGCAACTTTTATTGTTGGTGCTAAATGCGTTCCCGCGATAATAACCGAAGCGTATAAATTATTGACCTTTTGGCCTGTTTGAGGTGTTGAACCCGATGTTACTTTTAGAATCTTTTCGACGGTATGCTCCCGATCTCCCGGATTGATGCGCTCGGGTGAATAGCCTGCAAAAAAATCTTGGTTAATGGTCAGCCCTGAGTTCTTTTCTAAAATCGGAATGCAAACTTCTTCGGTAGCACCCGGATAGACTGTAGATTCATAAATGACAATATCGTTTTGTTTAAGCACTTTGCCAACGGTTTCGCTGGCTTTGATTAAAGGCGTTAAATCGGGTTTGTTATTTTTATCAACAGGGGTTGGGACGGTAATGATATAATAGTTGCAGTTTTCTATATCTGATAAAGTTGATGTGCAGTATAAACCTTTGATTTGATGATTTGATGATTTGAAGATTTGTCCTCCGACTTTGTTTAGAGTGACAGGGTTTTCATTCAGCAAAACGGCTTTTAGTAAGTCGGCTGAAACTTCTAAGGTACTATCAGTTCCCAAACGCAAAGCGTTAATTCGGCTTTGGTTGATATCAAATCCAATTACAGGATATTTTGTAGCAAATAGTCTTGCTAGTGGAAGGCCTACGTAGCCAAGACCTATGATGGCGATTTTTATGTTCATTATTTTATTGTTTTTGAGACAATGAGTCTTGCGGTCTTGC
>JAVHOP010000148.1:1424-6010 GCA_036170135.1 Flavobacteriaceae bacterium
GTCGTGCAGTCGTGCTGTCTTAATGTCGGGCGGTCATTTTTTTGTTAAAGCTTGTAGTCTACTGCCAACTGGACACTTAACGCTGCTTACTGTTAAAAGCCATCGGCATTTTAACATGGCTTCGCCCTTCTCAGTCCCATTTTTTAGTGTGAAACTGAATAATATATTGATTTTAAATTGCTAAACAATACGTTTAAATGCGTATGTTTAGTTGTTTTTTAAAGGCTCAATATAACTCAAAGGTACATTTAATACAAACTCTAATCCCAAATTTTTTACAGAGACTAAGATACGTTGTTTCCCTTTAATTTCAATACAGTCGCCATATAAACCCATCATCGGACCGTGCGTAATTTGAATAGCCATACCCGGTTTATAGTCAGCGCTTTTAACACTTTCAACCGCATCTGGATGTTGGCAAATAATTTTTAAATTCTCAATTTCATAATCTTGTACAATAGCCGGTTTTCTTAAATGTTTCAACACACCTACCACGCCATTAAACTCAAATAACTCATTTAAAAACTTTTCTTCCATCTTTACAAATATATAAGACGGAATTAAAGGCACTTGCACTTTCTTTTTTCGATCACTCCATTGCCTGATGGTGCTCATCAACGGCAAATAAACATCAAAACCAGCTTCCTTCAACTCTTTATCCACTTTTTTTTCAAAACGCGGTTTGGTGTAAATGGCATACCAAAAGGAGTCGTGCGGTCGTGGAGCCTTGCAGTCGGGCTGTCGGGCGGTCGTGCAGTCTTGTGGGCTGGTGTTCAGTGTATTTGTATTGTGATTTGGCATTTACTTTTTCTTTGAATTTCTTAAATACTGCATTAATTTTCCAATGCCATTGATTAATTCAGTTGCTTTTATACGTCGCGCTTCAGCAATATCTAGTCTTATATAGGCGTTATCTTCTGCTAAATAGTACATACTTTTTAATTCCCCACATGATCCTTTTGCTATATTTAAAAAATTGTGAAACTCTTGATCTGAATGCCTACAAAAACCTTCACTGATATTGTTCATTACCGACACCCCACACCTTTGAATTTGATTACAAAATCCATAATCTTTATTATCTTTAAAATCTTTATAAACTTGTCCTGCCAATACTCTGGCTGCTTTCCAAATTTCTAAATCTTCAAAGTCTTTTATTTTTGGCACTTTTATTTTTAAATTAATTTATTCTACATTTTTTACAGACAGCAAGACCGAGCGACTGCAAGACTGCAAGACTCCACGACTGCAAGACCTATTCCTGTTTTCCTGTCATAAACGGATGCTTGGCTTGAATACTTGTTATTAGCGGATGGTAATCGCCTTTAATTGGCGCCAATGTGGCGTTGCGGATATCGTGTACCAATTGTACAGACGCTTTGGCATCGGTTAAACCGAAACCATTACCTGCAATAATATGCTCGTAACTCTTGGTGTGTAAATCGAAAAAGCCATCACTAAATTCAATTTCTTTTCCATTAACGGTTATCGAACGGTACGTGCGTTGACCTTTTTCTCGGGCTTCTTTGGGTAATAAATCTTCATTAATCGATAAAAACCAGCGTACCCGTGCTTGTTCAAATTCTAGATAACCTGCGGCGCGATCGTGTGAATGCAGGTGTACCTTACTGCTTTTTAGTCCGCCAAAAACCCAGGCTAACATATCAAAAAAGTGCACGCCAATATTGGTTGCAATACCTCCTGATTTAGCCAATTCTCCTTTCCAAGACGTGTAATACCAATGTCCTCTAGAAGTTAAATAGGTTAAATCGACATCGTAGATCTTGTCTTTTGGTCCATTGGCAATTTGTTGCTTTAAGGCGACAATACTTTGATGCAAACGCAACTGCAAAATGGTATTGACTTTCTTACCGGTTTCTTGTTCGATTACTTTTAGCGCGTCAATATTCCACGGATTGAGCACCAACGGTTTCTCGCAAATAGCGTGCGCGCCACTGCGCAAGGCAAAGCGAATATGGGCATCGTGTAAATAATTAGGCGTGCAAATACTGACGTAATCTAACTTTAAGCCTCTATTGCGTTTCAGTTTTTCGATATGGCGGTCAAAACGCTCAAACTCCACAAAAAAATCGGCATTAGGGAAAAAACTATCCATAATGCCAACCGAATCAAACTTATCTAATGCGGCAACTAGGTTGTTGCCTGTTTCTTTTATAGCGCGTAAATGTCTAGGGGCGATATAACCAGCAGCCCCTATTAATGCAAATTGTCTCATAAATCGTATATACTACTAACTTTTTAGGAGGGGTCCTTTTGGTTTTTTAGTTGATGAGCAAAGTTAAACCTTTTAATGAAATATCAAAATTTAAAAGTCCCTATTTTTTAAAGTCTCATTAAATTTTATTGATAGTCATTCGTTTTTAAAAGCTAATATCCAAATCAAAAAATATTTTTAATCAAAAATTATCACTTATTACGAGCTCCTATTTTAAAAAACTTAACAAAAATTACCGTTTACATACAAAAACACGTCATTCACACCAAATATTATAATTTTATAAAACAATTACATAGTTTTGAAAAGGAATCATTAATAATAATTTTTTCACTACTAACTAAGAAGGGTTGCTTCGGGTCATTCTGAATCAACCTTTTTAGATTTTAAGAACGCAATCCTCATTTTAAAATCTATTTTTGCTACATTTGGCTAAGAAATAGATTATGCGCTGGACTTTTAAACCGCTTCCTGATATGATAAAAGTTGCTGATTTAGCCAAAAGCTTATCGGTTTCTAAAACCATAGCCGGTTTGTTGGTACAGCGTGGTATTACCAATTATAATCAAGCTGAACAATTTTTTAGACCGCAGCTCTCGCAATTGCACAATCCTTTTTTGATGAAGGATATGGATGTGGCTGTCAACCGAATTGAATTGGCTATTGCCAAACAAGAAAATATTTTGATTTATGGTGATTATGATGTAGATGGCACCACGGCAGTGAGTTTAGTTTCCGATTATTTAAAACGTCATTACAACCAGATTGCAACCTATATTCCAGATCGTTACGACGAAGGTTATGGCATTTCGTTTAAAGGAATTGATTTTGCATCTGATAATGACGTGACCTTAATCATCGCCCTAGATTGTGGCATCAAAGCACTCGAAAAAGTGACTTATGCCAACCAAAAAAAGATTGATTTTATTATTTGCGACCATCACAGACCCGGCGCTGAATTGCCAAAAGCTATTGCCGTTTTAGATCCTAAACGGGATGATTGTTCCTATCCTTATGATGAGCTTTGCGGATGTGGTATTGGCTTTAAATTGATTCAGGCTCTAGCTGAAAAAAGGCAACAAAATCCTGACGATTTAATTCCTTATCTCGATTTGGTTGCCACCGCTATTGCGGCCGACATTGTCCCTATTACAGGCGAAAATCGCATTTTAGCCTATTTTGGATTGGCGGTAATTAACAGCAATCCGCGTCCCGGTATTAAGGCGCTTATAGGGCAAACCAATAAAAAAGCGTTAAACATTACCGATGTCGTTTTTACTATTGCCCCACGCATCAATGCCGCCGGACGTATGAAACACGGACGCTATGCGGTAGAATTGCTAACCGAAATGAATTTAGAACAAGCCGAACAATTTGCTAAAAAAATTGATGTTTTTAATAGCGATAGGCGGATAGCAGATAAATCAATTACTCAAGAAGCTTTAAATCAAATTATTGAAAATAACGAACAAAACAATTCGACTACCGTTGTTTATAGAGAAAATTGGCATAAAGGGGTGATTGGCATTGTGGCATCAAGACTGATTGAAACCTACTACCGCCCGACTTTAGTTTTTACTAAAAGTGGTGATAAACTGTCGGCTTCGGCCCGATCGGTTCACGGATTTGATATATACAACGCTTTAGAACTTTGTTCTGAACATTTAGAACAATTTGGTGGTCATAAATATGCTGCCGGACTGACGCTATTAGAAGCGCATTATCAAAGTTTTAAAAACCAATTCGAAACCATCGTAAAAAAAAGCATTCCAGATACCTGTTTAATTCCTGAAATTGTTATCGATGCCACTATAAATCTGAGTGATATTACGCCTCAGTTTTATAGCATTTTAAAACAAATGGCGCCATTTGGTCCCGAAAATATGAATCCAGTTTTTATGGCTTCGGGCTTGCGAGATAATGGTTATAGCAAAAAAATTGGTCAAGATGATTTGCATTTAAGACTCAATATTATTGCGGGAGCCGATTTTAAAACCTATCAAGCCATTGGCTTTAATTTGGGACATAAATACGATTTGGTTTCAAATGGCAAAGCTTTTAAGGCAGCTTTTACCATTGAAGAAAATCATTGGAATGGCAATACCACACTTCAATTAAACCTTAAAGATTTGGAAGCCGACAACTAAAATTTATTTAATTTTATGGGCGACTTAGATATCAATTTAAAAAGAACCTCGTTAAATAGCTGTTTTATGAAAAATTTGAACGTTACCATGCTACAATCTAATTTGGTTTGGGAAGATGTTTCCGCTAATCGAAAAGCTTTTTCTGCTAAATTAAATCAGCTAAAAAAGCCATTCGATGTAGTGGTACTACCCGAAATGTTTAC
>JAVHOP010000149.1:0-6010 GCA_036170135.1 Flavobacteriaceae bacterium
TAACTAGTTTTTCCAACTTTATTAATAATCGGTATGTTTTTTTTGTTGTTTGATTGACTTTTTTTCTTTAAGAATAATTCACAAGCAATAACAACATATGTTTTGTCTTCTAAGGAAACCTCTTTACAATACAATCTATCATTGTCATTTCCTTTAAAAAATTTCATTGCGGTTACATCTTTACATTTATCATTTATATTTTCTTTATCATAAACGTCAGTATTCCTATGCCCATCTAATATCACTCCACATATATATTTGAATTTCTTTTTGTGTTTTTCATCTTGATTTATATATTCAAATATTTCTTGCCAATTTTCAATATCAATGCATATAATTCGCTTACCATCTGAACTTTTCAGTATTTCTTTCGCCTTTTTCATTGCAAAATTAAGCTATAGGTTAATTATGTGCAAATTTATTTTCATTTTTAACATTTCATTCATAGTATTTATTTGTTCATTCGTATTGTAGGCAACAGGTTTTATAATCATATTTACAACTGTTATCCTAATCTGCTTTACAAGATAACAATTACATATTTTACGCATTGCGTATTAAAATTGAGGGGATACCCAAAAATAGTCATAAAAACCTAATAATTAGGTTTTATTTTTATTAAATATATTTTACCCGTTAGCGAGCAAGGATGCGCACACCAGCTAGTGGTCAGTTTTTTAAAGAGCTTTTAAATACCTCACTTTCTTTAACCAAAACTTCAATCAATTCAATTTTGCGATTGCTTAAATATAAATCGGCTATGTTTTTAGATTTACAAAAATTCAAAAAAGCATCAATTTGATCTTTCGGAATTTTAAGTTGATTGACCAAAAAGTCATCACCAAATTCAGCTCTAATTTTATCAGGTACCTCTAATGCTTTTGCCTGAAAGACTTTTTCAGCTTGTTTAACTTTGCGTTTATGCTGACCAATTTTGCCGACTTCGCTAGCTATCGGACTCAACATAAAGCTCACTATTCCCAAAAGATTTGCGCCGCCATTAAATTTAAGGCTAGCATCGCCACCACTAGGATTGGGCGGTTTTTGCCTATCTATTTCATCAATATCATCAATCACATTCAAATCGATATTCGAAAAATTAAGAGCATCATTTCCGAGCATTGTTTTTGGGTTTTTAACGTGACTTGCATCATTGACTAAATTTCCTGTCAAATTGTGATTTTTGATTTCAACGGTTTGTAATTCGTTGATATTTTGACTTAAAGCAATGTCAAAATACTTAGTCTTAAGCATTTGATTGGTAATAATGATTTCCTTTTTCTGGAATTGAATGCCATCAAAAACCAGTGTATCATGTTCTTTAACAGGAATTTTAAAAACGCCGTATTCGTTACTGATGGTGCCTTTATGGGTGTTTTTATTATAAATATGAATGGCTTCAACCGAAATTGAATCATTATGAACGGTTCCAATAATGGAGTTCCGATTGATTTGGGCATGTAGTTGCGTACAAAATCCAATAAAGAATAAAACGGTTAGTCGTTTGGTCATTTAATTACAAAGTAAATAACAGTCACAGTTAAACCCTATTAAGATTTTGGTAAACTTTTGTTAAAGAAAGTGTTAAAAAACTCTTGCCAACTAAACCTTGTACAAAAAATTCCTGTTACAATAAGCTTTCAAAATCATTCCAAAATTTAGGATATGATTTTGAAACCACTTCGGCATTTTCAATAATTAGTGGAACTTTTAAAGCGAGTGGTGCAAAAGCCATCGCCATACGGTGATCGTTATAAGTGGCAATGGTAATATTTTTATTTATCGCCGTGGCGGCATGTAAATACAGCGATTCATCAGTAATATCAATGCTTGCACCCAGTTTTTCGAGTTCTGTTTTTAGTGCAATCAATCGGTCGGTTTCTTTTATTTTTAAGGTATGAAGTCCGGTTAAATGGCAAGAAATTCCCAATCCAAAAGATGATACAGCAATGGTTTGTGCCAAATCGGGTGCATTGATTAAGTTGAGTTTTAAGTTTATTGTTTTGGGATTTGAATTTTTAATTAATGTAATCGTATCGCCATTAAAAATTGTTTCAACGCCAAAGTTTTGATAAATATTAGCTAATACACTATCGCCTTGCAAACTAGTTTGCTTAAACGATGTTAACTTTATGGTAGCGTTTTCGCTTAAAGCAGCCAAACTATAAAAATACGAAGCCGAGCTCCAATCGGATTCTGCAGTTAATTTTACAGCATCAACATCGTTTTTTGGCAACACATTGATACAGTTTTCTTGCCAAGTGTATTTAATACCTAGTTGATTCAATAAAGATAAAGTCATTTCAAGATAAGGTCTTGAGGTAATAGCGCCAACCAAATTTAAATGCAAACCTTGTGGTAATTTTGGAGCGATTAAAAGCAAAGCCGATAAGTATTGGCTACTCACATTGCCATTGATTTTAATCGCATTATTTATCAATTCTTTACCTGTAATCAGCAAAGGTGGATAGCCTTCTTTTGCTTCGTAAATAAGGTCAGCTCCTAAATTTAATAAGGCATCGACCAATATTTTTATCGGTCTATTTTGCATGCGTTCTGAACCGGTTAGTCGTATTTTTCTTCCTTTTTGGATGGCAAAATAGGCGGTTAAAAAACGCATGGCCGTTCCGGCATGACCGATATTTACCGTGCTATTTTTATCTGATAAAGCTTTTTGTAAATGAATTGTATCATCGGCATCCGATAAGTTTTCTATTGAAATTTGTGGATACAATTGCTGTAAAATAATCAGGCGATTTGATTCGCTCTTAGAACCGGATATTGTTAAAGTTCCGTTAATTTTATGGCAATTGGTATGATTTAATAGTAGATTCATCGTTAAAAAATTACCTCACAAAAAATTATTGTTTAATTTCATCGCAACATTAACCAAACTCTATTTTACAATGAAAAAATTTACCTTACTTCTCTTTTTATTAATTTGTTTTATCAGTTACAAAGGTAATGCTCAAAAGCAAGTAACCAAATATTCTGATAACTATTACAACGCCATGACTTGGCGTAATATTGGACCTTTTGTTGGCGGTCGTAGTGCTGCTGTAACAGGTGTAATTGGCAAGCCAAATCTTTATTATGTTGGAGCGACAGGTGGTGGTGTATGGCGCACAACCGATGCCGGGAATTCTTATGAAAATATCAGTGATGGCTTTTTTGGTGGCTCAATTGGTGCCATTGCGGTGAGTGAATGGGATAACAACGTGATTTATGTTGGTGGTGGAGAAGTTACCGTTCGTGGCAACGTATCTTCGGGCGATGGTGTTTGGAAGAGTGAAGATGCAGGGAAAACTTGGAAACACATGGGCTTACCTAATTCGAGACATATTCCGCGTATTAGAATAGATCCTAAAAATCCGGATATTGTTTACGCTGCTGTTTTGGGTGATTTATATAAATCATCAGCCGATAGAGGGGTTTATAAATCTACTGATGGCGGTAAAAACTGGCGCAAAGTTTTATTCGCTAATGCAGATGCCGGAGCAGTCGATTTAACATTCGATCCTAATAATTCCCGAATTCTTTTTGCTTCTACTTGGCGCGTTAGACGTACACCCTATAGCTTAGAAAGTGGCGGCGAAGGCTCTGGATTATGGAAAAGTGTTGATAGTGGCGAAACTTGGACGAATATTTCTCAAAATAAAGGCTTGCCAAGAGGCATTTGGGGCATTAACGGCGTTACTGTTTCTCCTGTAAATTCGGATATTGTTTGGGCAATTATTGAAAATAATGACGGAGGGGTTTACAAATCTACTGATGCCGGTGCAACTTGGAAGTTGATGAACAGCGACCGCAGTTTGCGTCAACGCGCTTGGTATTATTCAAGAATTTATGCCGATACTCAAGATGAAAATACACTTTATGTTTTAAATGTTGATTATCATCAATCAAAAGATGGTGGAAAAACCTTTAAAGCTTTTGAAGCACCTCACGGCGATCATCATGATTTGTGGATTGCTCCCGAAAATAACCAACGCATGATTATTGCTGATGATGGCGGCTCACAAGTTTCGTTTGATGCCGGTGTAAATTGGAGCACCAATCTCAATCAAGCAACCGGACAATTTTACCGAGTTGTAACCGACAATGCTTTTCCTTATCGCATTTATGGGGCACAACAAGACAATTCAACAGTAAGAATTGCCCATCGCACCGACGGGCGTACCATTACCGATAAAGACTGGGAAGAAACAGCAGGAAGCGAAAGCGCCCATATTGCCGTAGATCCTGAGAATATCGATATTGTTTATGGAGGCAGTTACAGTGGTTTACTAACCCGTGTTGACCATAAAAATAAACAATTGAGGGCAATTAATGTTTGGCCAGACGACCCGATGGGTCATGGCGCTGAAGATTCTAAATACCGCTTTCAATGGAATTTTCCCATATTTTTCAGTCCAAATAACCATAAAAAATTATATGCTGCATCAAACCATTTGCACCTAAGCACCGACGAAGGTCAATCTTGGCAGGTAATCAGTCCAGATTTAACCCGAAATGATCCAAATACTTTAAAATCTTCGGGAGGCCCAATTACAAAAGACAATACCAGTGTTGAATACTACGGTACAATTTTCGTCGCAACGGAATCGCCTTATGAAGCTGATTTAATTTGGACAGGCTCTGATGATGGGTTAATACATATTACACGCGATGGCGGTAAAAATTGGAGCAATGTAACGCCGGCTAAAATACCCGAATGGATGATGTTTAACAGCATCGAAATAGACCCATTTAACAAAGGTGGTGCTTATATTGTTGGAACAAAATACAAGAGTGGCGATTACAATCCTTACATCTATAAAACAGAAAATTATGGTAAGAGTTGGAAATTGATAGTAAACGGTATTCCAAATGAATATTTTACACGAGTGATGCGTGCTGACCCCAAACGCAAAGGCTTGTTGTATGCGGGAACCGAAAAAGGTGTTTTTATCAGCTTTGACGATGGTGAAAATTGGGAAAAATTTCAATTGAATTTACCCCAAGTTCCCATTACCGATTTAACCATTAAAGAAAATAACCTCATTGCGGCAACTCAAGGGCGCGCCTTTTGGATTATTGATGACTTAACGCCACTGCATCAGCTCAATAGCAATCTTACAAATCAAGCGGTTATATTGTATAAACCTCAAGATTCGTATGATTTGGGAGGACGAAGTTCACGAACTTCAAAAACAGAAGGTCAAAATCGCAACGGAGGCGTTGGCGTAAACTTTTACATTAAAGACACCATAAAAACCGATACAATAAGTTTGAGCTTTAAGGATGTAAAAGGCAATATAATTAAGACTTTTACAAGCAAACCAGATAAATCTAAAAAGGAAGAAAAATTAGACGTTAAAGAAGGTGATAATATTTTTTATTGGGATATGATGTACACCGGAGCCGAACGTGTTGACGGCATGATTTTATGGTGGGGCTCACTTGAGGGTCCAAAAGCCGTTCCCGGAACCTACAGCGTTGAATTAGCTGTAAATGGAAAAATGCAAAGTCAATCGTTTGATATTTTGAAAGATCCTAGAAGCAGTGCCAGCATTGCCGATTTGCAAGCAAAATTTGATTTTATCTCATCTGTTCGTGATAAATTGACCGAAACGCATAAAGCACTTAAAAACATAAAGGTTATTAAAGATCAAGTTGATTTACTCAAAAAATCAGTAACCGATAAGGATCAAAAAGATTTATTAAATTTTGCTGATGCTATTGTAAAACGCATTGCGGTTATCGAAAATAATCTGTACCAAACCAAGAGCAAGAGCGGTCAAGATCCTTTGAATTACCCCATTAAACTCAACAACAAATTGGCGCATTTAAATTCGCTTACCAGTATAGGAGATTACAAGCCGACTTCTCAAGCTTACGAATTTAAGGATGAAGTTATCGCCGCTATTGACAAAGAATTAAAAGATTTATACCAAATTTTTGATACCGATGTGAAACAACTCAATGCTAAAGTAAAAGTTAGCGGTATTGATTTGATAAAGATTAATTA
>JAVHOP010000150.1:0-5944 GCA_036170135.1 Flavobacteriaceae bacterium
TTAAATGATAGTTTTAAAAATAAGTTGTAAATCGGTTAAAAACGTACTTTGTTGGTGGTAATCTAAATTGATTTGATTTTTTATTGAAATCATATAATCCATAAAATAAGTTTCCGGGTCGTTTTGTTGTGCAAGAAGTTCACATTCATTCCAAAATCTTAATGAAGCCGCTCCGGTTATACCCGGTTTATAATTGAGTACCTTTAAATGTTCGGATTTGTAATGGTTAACATATTGTCGCAATTCTGGTCTGGGACCAACAAAACTCATATTGCCAATTAATACATTGACAAGTTGTGGCAATTCGTCGAATTTATATTTGCGCAAATAGTAGCCCACTTTGGTAATGCGCGGGTCGTGGTTGCCGATGGTTAATAACCCTAATTTTTCTGAACCATCTCTCATCGTTTTAAATTTATAGATGTTAAATTCAGTATTAAATTGCCCAACTCTTTTTTGCTTGTAAATTATCGAACCTTTATCAGCTATTTTTATCGCTAAAGCGATACACAATAAAAGCGGGCTTAACACAATTAATCCGGATAACGAAAAAATAATATCAAAGAGGCGTTTCATTTTTTTTTGGTTAAGTTTTATTCTATGAAAGTAACAATACTAAAAATGTTACTCACTTTTACTGGTTTGAAAAATAGTTTAAGTCCTGTTTTTATAAGATCTTAAATGTTGACCGTACCAAGCACGATTACTGATGCGTCTGTAAATATACAAACGAACTTTCTTATGGTAAAAAGCCTGAAAAATTGTTTTTGGATAATGCATAAACCGCACCGAAAAGTAGGTCAGCTCATTTACTAAGCGATTCATTTTAGGAAAATTGATACTCAATTGATATCGCCACATTAAAAACTTCAGCCATTTGGTTTCGATTATTTGAATATGGTAGGCATTATAAATCAGCTGAATCAATTTTAAGTATAGATTTTTACGATAAAAAACAGGTTTATACTGTGATAATGTCAACAAGACCTCTGGTTTAAACGATAATGTAAATCCGTCATAAAATTGCCGCATCATAATTTTACCTTTTAAAAAGCCACTGTCATTAATTTGGGTATTCATCATATTATGAATGGCTTGATGCGGATAACTCGGCACAAAAAATCCATTTATCAGCAATTTATCTTCAAAAATTTCACGATAAGTTAAAGTCTCCTTATAAGGGTTGGCAATAATCGCCCAATGAATTTCGACTGCTGCAATGAGATTGGGATTCACCAAGCGCGGATAATGTTTTGAGTTGTCTTGTTCGCTCAAAATAAAAGGTCCTTTTGGTTGATATCCTTCTAAAATTAAGGTATCTGCTACTTTTTGTATTTGATTTTTAGCAACCAAAAAATCAATATCACCTACTAATCGTTCGCCAACATCTTGGTACAAATTTTCTAACAAATAAGCAGTTCCTTTTAAAAAAATGGGCTGGATATGATGTTTGTTTAACAAAATTTGAAGCGCTTTAGCCTGATTGATAATTGCTAGATTCCGATCGCGATTTAATTGCGTCAACGTGGCGGCATAATCTACCAAGTCTTTTGGTAAAAAACCGAGCAAATCAGCGCGCTTTAAATTGAGATATAAGGCTTGAAATACCATGTGACCCGAGCTAATTTGAACGAGTTTATCCCAATTTAAGTCGCCGGCTGTCAATTGCTTTTTTATAGCTACTTTCCTTTTGGGATATTGACTTAGCGATAAAACTTCGCCAATAAAATATAAAGCTTGTTTATAGGTCATTGTTAAAAAGGTTGTCAACCGTATGATACATCAACTCGGTATCCGAATAAGTTAATTGATAGCAAGGCATCGTTATAAACCAATCTAAAAATTGTTGTGCATTTTTGGACTCTGGTGACAACCAAGCATCGGGAATTAAGTGTTGGAAAGCAAGTTCTTGAGATATTTTTTCACACTTTAAATCAAATTTTTTATCGTATTTCACAAAAACCAGGGCTTTACAAGGCAAGTGTTCAATTTGATTTTTTTGAGTTGTATTAGGTGCTAAATAATGAACTTTTTTATTCAGATTTACAAAATGGTATTGTTCCGTTTTATCGAGTTTTGGATAAAATGGCAATAATGTCGATACCGCATTTTCTTTAATTGATATTGCCGCCGGAAAATAATAAACTTGTTGACTATCAGCTAACACCGGAACAAAATCATCTGCCAATAAATTGTACCCTTTTGCCATTAATAAGGCGGCAAGTGTGCTCTTGCCGTTGCCTGAATCGCCCATAAAAAGAACACTATTTTTTCCATCGCTTAAAGCGGAAGCGTGAAAAACGCCCATCCATTCCGATTCTGGTTTACCGTATAACTTTTCAATTAAACACATCGAAAATTTACCTTGAAAATATTCAATTTCAGTTTTTTGCCAAATTCCAATGGGCTTCATATCAACCCAAAAAACGATGTTTTCATCCTGTAAAGACACCTCAAATTCGGAATTAAAATCGGTTTCGGCAACGCTTAAATAATCGAATTTAGGACAGATTAAAAAGGCGAGTACCTCGGTTTTAAAAGAAGCCTTTACAACTAGATGTCCTATTTTGTAAAATTTTACAACTGCATGCTCTTGATTATTTTTATAAGTATTTAAAGCATTTGCTATAACTGGTTTAGGTTTGTTTAAGTTTAAAATTAAATGATAAGTAGCGCTTAATAAATCATTGCTTTTTGATTTAGACAAACTTAAAGTGTCTTTACACCAAATCCTGAGAAAATCATCTTGCGCGCCTTGGCTGATAAGTTCAATTAATTTTGCTGTTTGAGGTGCTACCAAAACATACGAATTAGTGGCTTTAAACCAAAGAATACTTTGGTGTGTAAGCGGTTTAATTAAAATGTTGGGAGGTTTAAGTTGCATGAATCTCAATATTATTGTAAATGTAATGAATAATATCAGCTTGTTTGCCAATCAATAAACGGGTTTAAAAACGCAATAATCATCAAGCTAATAACCACGCTATTTTTTAAAGAGCAATATCGGTAAAAAATCTAAACCTTAATGCTGATAATTTCGTTGATATTGGTGGTGTAACGCGGTGATAATTGCTCTTGATTCATTTTCCATTGACGCCCTAAATCTTGACCGCCAAATTTCACTTTATTTTGTCCGATGCTATTATTCAGCCTATCTACCGTTTCCATCAAAGCCTCGTGTTTGGGGTTTTCTTGTGTAAATAAGGTGTATTGTTTGATATTTTTTGGTGTCAAACCCATAACCAAAACGCCGGCTTTTTTATACTGATAACCTTCCTTAAAAATTTCTTTTAAACCCATTGTAGCAATCTTTACCAAGTCAATACTCGAGTTAGTTGGATAAGGCGTTTTTATAACCATACTTTTGCTGTACTGTTGTAAATCTCTTCTGTGAAAATTGGTCTGCACAAAAACTAAAAGCATATTGCAATGTGAATTTTGTTTTCGCAATTTTTCGGCACAACTTATTGCAAATGTCGATACCCGTTCTTTAACCTGATTAAAATCGGTGTACATTTTTTCGAAAGAACGTGTGGTAGCAATGTTTTTTTTTGACTTAACCAACTCTAAATCTAATGTAGAAACGCCTTCTAATTCTTTTTTTAATCGCAAGCCAACCACGCTCATACGTTGCTTTACCCAAGCGTCTGGAAGGTTTACAAAATCTAATGCGGTGTTGATATGAATTGTTTTTAGGCGTTTAGCATGTTGTTTGCCAATGCCCCAAACATCTTCAATTTTAAGCCATTTCAACGCTTTGATTCGTTTTTCATCGGAATCTATTACGTAAACACCTTTGGTAGCTTTGGGAAATTTTTTGGCAATTCTATTCGCTACTTTTGCTAGTGCTTTTGTTGACGCAAAACCAACACTTACCGGAATGCCCGTGCTTTTAACTACTTTATTTTTAATTTGGAGTCCGTATTGGTTTAAATTCACATATTTAAAACCATCAAATTTAAGGAAGGCTTCGTCAACAGAATAGATTTCAATTTCGGGTGTAAACCCCGATAAAATCCGCATCACGCGCGTACTCATATCGCCGTAAAGCGCATAATTTGAGGAGAATACTTTGATGTGTTGCTGCTCAAAAACAGTTTTAAATTTAAAAGCGGGAGCTCCCATGGGGATTCCTAGTTTTTTAGCTTCATTACTGCGCGCAATTACGCAACCATCGTTGTTTGAGAGCACTACAATGGGCGTTTGTTGCAAGTCGGGTCGAAACACGCGCTCGCACGAAGCGTAAAAATTATTGCAATCTACTAAAGCAAACATCTAAACTGATTTTATAACGGTGGTTACCATGCCCCAAATAACAAAATCGTTATCGGCAGTAACTTTTATGGGCTTGTATTTTTCATTTTCGGCAATAAGCCAAATCAAATCCTGTTCTATTTTAATGCGCTTTACGGTGAATTCTCCGTCTATAAAACACACGGCAATCTTGCCGTCTCTAGGTTCTAAGCTTTTGTCTATAATCAACAAGTCGCCATTGTTTAAACCTGCATTAATCATAGAATCACCTTTAACTCGGCCGTAAAAGGTCGCTTCTTTATTCTTGATAAATTCTTTATTTAAATCGATTGATAAATCTAAAAAATCATCGGCAGGACTCGGAAAACCGGCGCTAATACCACCTTCTATAAAAGGCAAAGCTAATTCGGTAGCGGTTTCGGCCGAATAAATATCTAAATTATTCGCTTTGTGCAGGTTAATAAGTTTCATTTTTTGATGTTTATCCTAGCAAAGTTACAGATAAAATGAAAACGCCAATTGAAAGTTTTTGGTAATATTTGTGGAATTGGTTAACGGTTGAGTGTATGTGCCGTAAGGGATTGTGGGGCTTCACAAATGTTGATGTTTGCACCAAAGTTGAAAGTTTGCAATTTCGTTTCATTAATGCACTGCCCCGCAATGTTTTTCAATACAATGTTACGGGTATTATTCATTTATTTCATTTTCGTTATCGTTTTCTTCGCATTCTTTTAATTTCTGAATATCTTTCAGTAATTTTTTATCTTCCGCTTTTAAACGTCTTTCTACTTTTTTTATATCTTCTTCCGCTTCAAGTTCTTCGGGTTTTATTCCTCGTTTTAGCAATAGTTCTCTTACGCCTTTGTTGTTTTTTAAATGTTCTGCTATTATTTTTTGTTCACCTTTCAAATTTTCTTTTTGGACGTTGAAATTTGTCAATTCGTTAGCAAAGTCCTTTGCTTTTATTGTTATTGTAGGCAGAAAATCAGCAAGCGGTCTATTTTCTGGTATCGAAAGTTTATATTTCATTTGGTTGGTATTGCATCCGCCAAATAAAATTTGGTCTCCTTTACTTCGGATACGTCCGAAACCTTTGTTATCCACTCCACGCTCATATAGCAAACCCGATAATTCCTTTTCTGTTTCTGTTAATTTTTGTCTGGCTCTTACACGCTCAATTTCATTTATGCGTTTTTCTAATAATTCTTGTTTCCGGGTTTGCAAAGCAAAATAACTCATTGCAAATGCAATAGGTTCTTTTTTGGGGTCACCGTTTTGTGCTATCAGATAACAGGCATAACGTGTAAGCATAATATCGTCAATTTCTTTTTCACCACCTTTGGGCATTTTAACCTTTTTACTGACACCAAGAAAATGGTCATCTGCCGTTTGACCTGAATTGGCACAAGCGGTTACTGCTTTTTCAATTACTTTGGCGAAGTTTTCCCACTTTGCATAACCGAGTAATTCTTGCAGTTCACGTGCAAGCCAATATTCCGTTTCATTTTCATTGTGAGCGTATTGCTCAAAACTTTTTTGATATTTTGCTATTGTTTGTATATCCATATTTTACAATATTTTAAACTTTAATGTTTTCCTGATGTCGGGAAAACATTAAACTATTAAATTTTAATAAATTTACCAAATTTTATTCAATCTTGATCTTTTTTACTAATTCCATAAATATTTT
>JAVHOP010000151.1:0-5911 GCA_036170135.1 Flavobacteriaceae bacterium
ACTGAATACTGATTACTGACCACTAATTTTACCTTCATTCTGTTTTACAAATGCCGTCCATCCTGTATAGCTCTTTTCACCATTTGTTTTGCCGTTATTGTAGAAATGACAAACTGCCGCAGCCAAACCATCGGTAGAGTCTAAATTTTTTGGAATGCTTTTCAAATTCAACAAGCTCTGCAACATCTTTGCAACCTGCTCTTTACTGGCATTTCCATTACCAGTAATCGCCATTTTAATTTTTTTTGGAGAATACTCTGTTATCGGAATTTGGCGAGACAATCCGGCAGCCATAGCAACTCCTTGAGCGCGTCCCAACTTTAACATACTCTGAACATTTTTACCAAAAAAAGGCGCCTCAATAGCAATTTCATCTGGGTGATAGGTATCGATTAATTCGATAGTGCGTTCAAAAATAATCTTTAGCTTTATATAATGGTCCTCGTATTTTGAGAGCAATAGCTCATTCAATTGCAAAAACTGCATTTGTTTTCCCATAACTGTAATTAATCCGAAACCCATAATGGTCGTTCCCGGATCAATGCCTAATATGATTTTTTCTGAAGCCAAATAGTTGTTAATTTGTAGTCAAATGTACAATTTTAAACACACTTTTAAGCGACTCGTTGTTACCACACTAAAGCTTACCGTTGTAACGGGATGCTTTTATTTTTTATATCGAAAATTGGCAGTTGATAATGCGGTTTCTTATGCTAGTTTTTACAACAGTATATCAGTGATTTTTGATACTGGTTTTTTACTTGTTGGGACTATTTTGAGTTTATCGGTTATCAATTGGTCGCTCGAAATTTTAAAGTGGCGGGTGCTTGTAAACACCCGACAATCCATTTGCTTTAAAACGGCTGCAAAACAGTGTTTAAGCGCTTTAACGTTATCACTACTCACACCAAATAGGGTTGGAGATTATCTTGCAAAAGCACTTTATTATTCAAAAAAACAAACTAAAACCATCGTCATATTAAATGCAATTGGTCATTTTGCACAGCTTTTTATAACACTTATTTTCGGTGTTTTTGGTTTGCTATATTTGTATTTTAATTTCGGATTTGGCATTTCTATAAATTTACTTTTTTTATGGACTTGTGTCGGGCTTATACTGCTGATAATTTTAATTATTAGGAGTAAATTCTACACTTATCGCATACAGCAATTTTGTAGCGTTACCACAACTGTCTTGCCGTTTAAAATATTGATGGTCTCGTTATTAAGATATCTAGTTTTTAGTCACCAATTCTATTTACTGATGCTCATTTTTAATTTGCAAGTAGCTTATTTGCCTAGCATGATGGGAGTTTTTAGTATGTATTTATTAGCTTCGGTCGTGCCAACTTTCTCGTTTTTAGATTGGGCAATAAAAGGCTCGACGGCGGTGTTTGTGTTTAGTAATTTTAAGATAGATTCTCTCCCTATTTTAGAGATTAGTTTGTTGATGTGGGTGCTAAATTTTGCCTTGCCGGCATTAGTTGGAAGCGTTTTTGTATTACAGTATAAACCCCCAAAAATCATCCCGACCTGCTTATGATTATTATAAGTATTTTTATCGCTGGTTTTTATGTTTTGCTGATGTTATTATTAATCATTGGGCGTTATAAACTAAAAGCCTTTATTTTTGAGCCTTTGCCACAAACAAACAAGTTTTCTATTATCATTCCGTTTCGCGATGAGGCTAAAAATTTGGAAATACTATTACAAAGTCTCAGTAAATTAAATTATCCCAAAGAGCAATTTGAAATAATCTTAGTAAATGATTTTTCGTCTGATAATTTTATGCCCATAATAGATAAATATAGAGTGCTGTTGCCTAATTTATATTGTGTTAATTCGGTTAACGCCGGTGCATCTCCTAAAAAAACAGCTTTGAGCCTGGGTATTTTTAATGCAAAATATAATTGGATTATAACTACCGATGCCGATTGTACTTTTTCTAAAAATTGGTTGAATTCAATTAACCAAAAAATCGTAAAAGACAAGCCCTTAATGATTGCTGGTTTGGTGAAATTTAATCTTAAAAAAGGCCTTTTAAATCACTTTCAATGCCTCGATTTACTGAGTTTACAAGCCACTTTGTTAGGTACATTTGGCTGGCAAAAACCCATTTTGTGTCATGGGGCTAACTTGTGTTATAGCAAATCGCTATTTTACGAATTAAACGGATTTTCAAGCCACCATCACATTGCCAGTGGTGATGATGTGTTTTTATTAGAGGCGGCCGTTGCCAAATATCCCGATAAGGTTTTGGTGTTAAATAGTTTGGAGGGAGTTGTAAGCACCAATGCAGAACCAACTATAAATGCCTTATTATCACAGCGTATGCGTTGGGCAGCTAAGGCTACGTCCTATCATAATTGGATTACAAAAATAGTAGGTTTAATTGTTTTTGCAATGAGCTTATTGATGATAACCAGTGGTATTTTAAGTCTGTTTAATATGTTTGACGTGAAATTATTTTTTATTTTATTGCTGATAAAATTTATTATCGATGCCCTAATCTTGTTTCCGATGGCGCACTTTTTTAAGCAAAAATCGGCGTTAAAAAGTTTTGTGTTTAGCAGTTTATTATATCCGCTTTTTAGCGTAACAAGTGTAATGCTAGGCTTTACCAAAATTTATACTTGGAAAAATCGAGATTTTAAAATTTAATTTTGGATAATAACTGGCAATTCAAATTGGGTTGTAACAGGCATACCACGTTTAAGGGCAGGCAGTAAAATTGGGATGCTATCTACTTGAAGTTGCAGGATGCTGTCTAATAAGTGCTCATAAACCGTATTTTTACTAGAAGATTTTACCGAAATAACTTGTGTTTTGCCGTTCTGTAAAACTTTAAGCGACACGAATAAGGTGTCATTATTTTGTGTTGGCGTTTTAAAATTTCCCAATTTTATCAAAGCTTGAATGTGCTCTGCCATCTTTATTTGAAAACAAATTTTTTGTCTATCTAAAGAGGGAATATCCTTGCATTCTGGGAATATAGGAAATACATCAACCTTTGTAAAATCGATTACAGTATCAATATTACTTGTGTTTTTTGGATTTTGTTTTGGAAATAAATAATCGCAAGACGCTAAGAAAAACACGCAAGAGATTATTAAAAATAGGTTTCTATATAACTGATTTGATTTCACCACGTGAAAATAAGGAAAAATTGAAAATATTGAGTTAAAAATGATAAAAACATAACAAATTGAAATTACTAAAAAATAGATGTTTTTAAACTGCTTATTTATTTAAAAATATTGCCATTTTACAATTCAAAAAACTTTTCATTTCTAAGATTGTTTTATTAGATTTGCAACTTTAAAAAAACTAATAAATAACATACAAAAAATGAATAACTTAATCTACTTATTACCCCTAGCCGGTGTGCTAGGTTTTTTGTTTATGATATTCAAGTCAGCTTGGGTAATCAAACAAGATGCCGGTACAGAAAAAATGGCAAGAATTGCCAAAAACATCTCAGACGGAGCAATGGCTTTTTTAAAGGCAGAATACAAAGTTTTATCAATCTTTGTTATCGCCGTAGCTATACTTTTAGTATTTAAAGGAAGTAATGAAGCTAATTCTAGCGGATTTGTTGCTTTATCTTTTGTAGTAGGAGCCTTTTTATCTGCGTTTGCTGGATTTATTGGTATGAAAATAGCCACTAAAGCAAATGTAAGAACTACAAATGCTGCCCGAACTTCTTTAAATAAAGCACTCGAAGTTGCTTTTTCAGGAGGCTCAGTTATGGGTATTGGCGTTGTTTCTTTAGGCGTTTTTGGATTGAGTATCTTATTTATAATCTATGATAAATTATACAGTGCAAACGATGTAAATGGTTTGGCAACGATTTTAAATATCATTTCTGGATTTTCTTTAGGAGCTTCATCAATTGCTCTTTTCGCTCGTGTTGGTGGTGGTATTTATACCAAAGCTGCCGATGTTGGGGCCGATTTAGTTGGTAAAGTTGAAGCTGGTATCCCCGAAGATCATCCTTTAAATCCCGCTACTATTGCCGATAACGTTGGCGATAATGTTGGTGATGTTGCCGGTATGGGTGCCGATTTATTCGAATCGTTTGTCGGTTCAATTATCGCGACGATGGTTTTAGGTGCTGTTTATTTTAATATTGATGCCTTCGCCAATTTTAAAATCGGCGCTGTTTTATTGCCATTAGCTTTAGCTGCAGCAGGAATTTTGGTTTCCGTTTTTGGTACCTTTTTTGTAAAAGTAAAAGATGGTGGTAATCCTCAAACCGCTTTAAATATAGGTGAGTTTTTATCAGCTGGCTTAATGGTGGTAATTTCTTGGTTCTTAATTCAACAATTTTTACCCGAAACTTGGGTGTATGCTGGTAAAGAAATGTCTTCAAGAGGTGTTTTTTTGGCAACCATCGTTGGATTAGTAGCTGGTTTAGGTGTTGGTAAAATAACCGAATATTATACAGGAACTGGAACAAAACCAGTGTTTAGTATCGTTAAACAATCGGTTACCGGAGCGGCTACAAATATTATTGCTGGACTTGGTGTTGGCATGATGAGTACGGCCATTCCAATTTTATTAATTGCAGCTGCAATTATCTTATCTTATGATTTTGCTGGATTATACGGTATCGCTATCGCTGCTGTTGGGATGTTAGCAAATACGGGAATCCAATTGGCAGTAGATGCTTACGGACCAATTTCTGATAACGCAGGTGGTATTGCTGAGATGGCAGAATTACCAAAAGAAGTGAGAGAGCGTACCGATAAATTAGATGCTGTTGGCAACACAACTGCCGCAATTGGTAAAGGTTTTGCCATTGCATCGGCTGCATTAACAGCATTAGCTTTATTCTCTGCCTTTATGCAACAAGCAAATATGACTTCAATTGATATTTCTCAATCAAAAATTATGGCAGGCTTATTTATAGGTGGTATGTTGCCGTTCGTATTCTCTGCCTTGGCAATGAATGCTGTTGGTCGCGCTGCAATGGCTATGATTGAAGAAGTTCGTCGTCAGTTTAGAGATATCCCTGCTTTAAAAGCAGCACTTGATGTGATGCGTAAATACGATTCAGATATGTCTAAAGCTTCTGTTGAAGACCGTGCTATTTTTGATGCTGCCGATGGTATTGCCGAATATGGTAAATGTGTTGATATTTCTACAAAAGCCTCAATAAGAGAAATGGTGTTACCGGGTGTTTTAGCGATTGTAGCGCCTGTAGCCATCGGTTTTATAGGAGGCCCTGAAATGTTAGGCGGTTTGCTAGCCGGTGTTACCGTTACAGGTGTACTAATGGCTATCTTCCAATCTAACGCTGGTGGCGCTTGGGATAATGCTAAAAAAATGATTGAAGGTGGTGTAGAAATTGATGGTGTGACTTATAAAAAAGGTTCTGAACCTCATAAAGCTGCCGTAGTTGGCGATACAGTTGGAGATCCATTTAAAGATACGTCTGGACCATCATTGAATATCTTAATAAAATTGATGAGTGTGGTAGCTTTGGTAATTGCACCAAGTATTGCCTTACCTATACAAAATACAGTTAAAGGAAATGCAATTGAAGTAACTATTGAAAACACAAATGGTGCTAAAAATGAAACAAATGAAGTTCAGGTAGCAATCAATAAACAAGATGATGGCACTTTTAAAGCTGTTGTTACTACAACTACTACCTTAAATGGTGAAGTTAAAGTTGATAAACAAGAATTTACTGGAACAGAAGAAGAAGTTAAAGCACAAATCGAAAAATTTAAAAATGCTAATGTTACAGCATTGGGATGTGCAAATTGCAAAGGAGCTAAAGAACTTTGTGCCGAGTGTAAAAAGAAAGCTGAAAAAACAGCTATGACAAAATCTTGTTGTGGTGGTAATATGAAAGCTACTTGTGCCGTCAAAAAAGTTGAAGAAAAGAAAGCTTAAGTTCTTT
>JAVHOP010000152.1:0-1947 GCA_036170135.1 Flavobacteriaceae bacterium
GATTTGCTTTTCGCAGAAAAAGTTACTGGTTCTCCCGAAAAATTGGGAGGCGTGCCTGTATTTTAAAAAATCACAATAACAAATTGCTTGAAATTAGCAAAAGTAAGACCTGTTAATTTTTTGAATGTCGTAGTATTTTTTCTGAAATTGTAGTCAATATAAAATAAATAATTCACAATTAGTCCCAAACAAAGGCTCTAAAAAATTCATATTTTACACTATTGCAAATCCTTATACCAAAATTTAAAGGAAATTTATTTTAAATATAAATTGATTTAAAAACCTTTTAGATAAGTTTATTAAATTAAAATCACTCTGATAAACCTATTTGGGTATCGTATTTATAAAATATTAAAATTGACCATTTTTTCACTTTTTATAATTTTGCTGCCGTTTTACAGCTAAAGCTATATAAATCCAATTATAAAAAAATTAAAATGAGTACGACATTATTTGATAAAATTTGGGATTCACACGTCATCAAAAAAATTAAAGATGGTCCTGATGTGTTGTTTATAGACCGCCATTTAATTCACGAAGTCACCAGTCCTGTTGCTTTTTTAGAATTAAAAGAACGCCATAATAAAGTGTTATTTCCGGAGCGCACCTTTGCAACTGCCGATCACAACACCCCGACTATTAATCAACATTTGCCTGTTCAAGATTCTTTATCGGTAAATCAGCTCAAAGCTTTAGAAGATAATTCAGCCGAATGGGGCATTTCTCATTGGGGTTTAGGCCATCCAAAAAACGGCATTGTTCACGTCGTTGGACCCGAAAATGGCATTACGTTGCCTGGCGCTACAATTGTTTGTGGCGATTCTCACACCTCTACACACGGTGCTTTTGGTGCTATTGCATTTGGTATTGGCACATCGGAAGTTGAAATGGTGCTATCTTCCCAATGCATTATGCAACCAAAGCCACAAAAAATGCGTATTAATATTAATGGCAAACTCAGTTTGGGTGTAACGCCCAAAGATGTGGCATTGTTTATTATTTCGCAATTAACAACTTCGGGAGCAACCGGCTATTTTGTAGAATATGCCGGAGATGTCTTTAGTAATATGAGTATGGAAGGCCGTATGACCGTTTGTAATATGAGTATCGAAATGGGGGCGCGTGGAGGTATTATTGCCCCAGATGACAAAACATTTAACTATGTAAAAGGTAGATTATATGCGCCAAAAGGCAATGCTTGGAACAAAGCCATGGTCTTTTGGAACACTTTAAAAACCGATGCCCATGCATCTTTTGACAAGGAATTTACTTTTGATGGCAACCTTATAGAACCCATGATAACTTACGGCACCAATCCGGGGATGGGAACAGGTATTTCAAAAAATATTCCAAATGCCAAAGACGTTAATGGCGACGTGAGTAGCTATCTTAAATCTTTAGCTTATATGCAATTTTTAGAAGGTGAACCCATGATTGGAAAACCTGTAGATTACGTATTTATTGGCAGTTGTACAAACGGCAGAATAGAAGATTTTAGAGCTTTTGCCTCCATCGTAAAGGGACGAAAAAAAGCAGCAAATATTACGGCTTGGTTGGTTCCGGGTTCTCATTTAGTTGAAGACGCTATTAAAGCCGAAGGCTTATTAGATATTTTTAAAACAGCTGGCTTTGAATTGCGCGAACCAGGATGCTCGGCTTGTTTGGCTATGAATGATGACAAAGTGCCAGCCGGAAAATTGGCAGTAAGCACTTCGAATCGAAATTTTGAGGGGCGTCAAGGTCCTGGTTCTAGAACCCTTTTGGCAAGTCCACTTGTAGCTGCCGCAACAGCAGTTACAGGCGTAGTAACAGATCCTAGGACTTTGCTGTAATTAGGAATTAAATATTTATAATTAAAAATTGATTGTTTTAAAATAAAATTTAATGGTTTCAAAATTAGATATCTAAATTACTTAAATATTAAAACTTAAATATTAAAACTTAAAT
>JAVHOP010000152.1:2047-5873 GCA_036170135.1 Flavobacteriaceae bacterium
AAAATTAGATATCTAAATTACTTAAATATTAAAACTTAAATATTAAAACTTAAATCTTAAACCTTAAATCTTAAACCTTAAATCTTAAACCTTAAATCTTAAACCTTAAATCTTAAACCTTAAACCTTAAATCTTAAACCTTAAACCTTAAACCTTAAACCTTAAACCTTACAAAATGGCTTACGATAAATTTCAAATACTAAAAAGCACCGCAGTGCCGCTACCAATAGAAAATGTGGATACCGATCAAATTATTCCGGCTCGTTTTTTAAAAGCAACCGAACGCGAAGGATTTGGTGATAATCTTTTTAGAGATTGGCGTTACAATGCTGACAATTCGCCAAAAACACAATTTGTGCTTAATAATTCTATTTACAGAGGAAAAATTTTAGTCGGCGGACGCAATTTTGGTTCTGGTTCATCGCGTGAACACGCGGTTTGGGCGGTTTACGATTACGGATTTAGAGCCGTAGTGTCTAGCTTTTTTGCTGATATTTTTAGAGGAAACTGTTTAAATATTGGCGTGTTACCGGTTCAAGTCAGCGCCGATTTCCTAGATAAAATTTTTAAAGCAATTGAATCAAATCCTAACACAGAACTAGAAATCAATCTTCCAAACCAAACCATTACCATTTTATCAAGTGGCAAGCAAGAATCGTTTGACATTAACGATTATAAAAAAGAAAATATGCTGCACGGTTATGATGATATTGATTACTTAACAAAGATGAAAACTGAAATTCAGGCTTTTGCTGAAACAAGGCTTTTTTAAAAATTTTGTCATCGGTAAAATGAATGACCTTTCCTTTAAAAGCAGGAATCCAAAAATAGCAATATGAAGAAAAGAAAAATAGAGATTATGGATACGACACTCCGCGATGGGGAACAAACCTCCAGTGTGTCGTTTTCATCATCCGAAAAGTTAACCATCGCCAAACTGTTAATAGAAGAATTGTGTGTTGATCGTATTGAAATTGCATCGGCACGTGTTTCTGAAGGCGAATTTCAAGCCGTTAAAAAAATTACAAGTTGGGCAAAAAGTCACAATTATTTACAACGCATAGAAATATTGACTTTTGTTGATGGTGGGCAATCGATTGATTGGATGCTAAAATCGGGTGCTAAAGTTCAAAACCTGTTAACCAAGGGATCTTTAAACCATTTAACGCACCAACTCAAAAAAACGCCCGAACAACATTTTTCGGAAATTGCTGAAGTCATTAATTTAGCTAAAAAAAATGGCATTGCTACCAATGTTTATCTAGAAGATTGGAGTAATGGCATGCGAAACTCTGAGGCTTATGTGTTTCAATTTCTCAAATTTTTAGCCTCGCAACCAGTACTCAGAATTTTATTACCCGATACTTTAGGTATTTTAACACCATCCGAAACCTTTCGGTATTTTTCAAAAATAACAGCTAAATATCCCAACTTACATTTCGATTTTCACGCACATAACGATTACGATTTGAGTGTTGCCAATGTTATGGAAGCTATCAATGCCGGGGCAAAAGGATTACATTTAACCGTAAACGGAATGGGTGAACGCGCCGGAAATGCACCATTGGCAAGTGTTGTAGCGGTTATCAACGATTTTTACAAAAAAGAAGTCGAAATCTCTGTCAAAGAAACAGCGCTGTATTCAATCAGCAAATTGATTGAAGCCTTTTCGGGATTTGGAATTCCGGCAAACAAACCCATTGTAGGCGAAAATGTGTTTACCCAAACTGCAGGCATCCACGCCGATGGCGATACTAAAAACAACTTGTATTTCAACGATTTAATGCCAAAACGATTCGGCAGAGAACGAAAATATGCCCTCGGAAAAACATCCGGAAAGGCGAACATCGAAAAAAATCTTCAAGAATTGGGTTTAGAGCTCAACGATGAGGATTTAAAAAAAGTGACACAACGCATCATTGAATTGGGCGATAAAAAAGAGTTAGTTACCAAAGAAGATTTACCTTATATCATCTCGGATGTGTTGCACAGCAGTTCCTATCAAGAAAGAATCACAATTGAGTCTTATGCCTTAACGCATTCAAAAGGCTTAAAACCTGCGACAACAATTTCTTTAAAAATTAACGGGGTGTTGTATGAAGAAAGCGCTCAAGGCGATGGCCAATTTGATGCGTTTATGAATGCCGTTCAAAAAATATACAAACTCAAAAAATTGACCCTGCCAAAATTGGTTGATTATGCCGTTAGAATACCGCCCGGAAGCACTTCGGATGCGCTTTGCGAAACCATCATTACTTGGCAAGCAAAAGATAAAAAATTTATTACCAGAGGCTTAGATTCCGATCAAACCGTATCGGCTATTAAAGCCACTAGTAAAATGTTGAATATTTAAAACTAAATTCATGAAATTAAATATTGCCCTGTTAGCCGGCGACGGTATTGGACCAGAAGTAATTGCCCAAGCCGTAAAAGTATGCGATGCCATTGCAACAAAATTTAACCACCAAATAAACTGGACCCCCGCTTTAACTGGTGCTGCTGCAATTGATGCTGTTGGCGATCCGTATCCTGAAGAAACCCATCAAATTTGTTTAGCTGCCGATGCCGTTTTGTTTGGTGCAGTCGGACATCCAAAATACGACAATGATCCATCTGCTAAGGTTAGACCCGAACAAGGTTTGCTTAAAATGCGTCAGAAATTGGGCTTGTTTGCCAATGTAAGACCAACCTTTACCTTTCCGTCGTTAATTGACAATTCGCCTTTAAAACGCGAACGCATTGAAGGGACTGACTTAATATTTTTACGCGAATTAACCGGTGGAATTTATTTTGGTGAAAAAGGTCGTAAAGACGGTGGTAAAACCGCTTTTGATACGTGTACTTACACCAGAGCCGAAGTGATTCGTTTGGCAAAAAAAGGCTTTGAACTAGCGATGACCCGCTCAAAAAAATTGTGTTGTGTAGATAAAGCCAATGTGCTAGAAACCTCTAGATTGTGGCGCGAAACCGTTCAGAATATGGCAAAAGATTATCCCGAAGTTACCGTTTCTTACGAATTTGTTGATGCCGTTGCCATGCGCTTGGTACAATGGCCAAACAGTTACGATGTGTTGATTACCGAAAATCTTTTTGGTGATATTTTAACCGATGAAGCCTCCGTAATTTCAGGCTCTATGGGCTTGATGCCAAGTGCTTCGGTTGGTGATAGAACATCACTTTATGAGCCTATTCACGGGTCATACCCACAAGCTGCCGGCAAAGATATTGCCAATCCGCTAGCAACTGTTTTATCAGCTGCCATGATGTTTGAAGATGCTTTTAATTTAAAAGCTGAAGCCGAAGCCATCAGAGCCGTAGTGAACAAATCATTGGAAAAAGGCATTGTAACCGAAGATTTATCGGGTAAAAACAAAGCGTATAAAACCAGCGAAGTGGGCGATTGGTTAGTGGCTAATTTATAAACTGCTGTTTTTTACAAAGCTTTCCTTCTAGGTTTCTAGAACCTAGTAGGTATTTATAGTTTGGAGTTTTTATTAATCGGGGAAGGTTTGGCTTAGCTTACAGGAAGACATAATTTAAATCTTTAAATCGTCAATCGTTTAAATTACATTTAAAGTTTACGTGATTGAGATTCTTCGTTTCACTCAGAATGACACCCGTTTTAAAAAGTAGATTCTTAGCTTTACTCAGGATGGCAGACATTTCCAAAAAAGAATATTCGCTTCACTTAGAGCGATAAGAAAATACTGTTAAATGCTTGGTTTTTTTTTAAAACCTTCAAGGTCTAGAAAAAGACCTTGAAGGTTTGGTTTAAAATAACAATTTAATTAATCTTTATCAAATCAATACCGCTAACTTTTACTTT
>JAVHOP010000153.1:0-5862 GCA_036170135.1 Flavobacteriaceae bacterium
TAAATTTTAATACATTTTGCAATTTTAAAGCATCAAAAAAGAGTAATCTGTATAATTTATGGCAGCAATTTTTTAAATATAACCTAATTCGTCAGCCAAAAAAATGAGTATTAAAGAAAGCGAAAAGGCTATTATTGGGGCAATGACCCACATTAGAAAAAAGCGTTTTACCGCTGTTTTTCTAAAGATATTTTTAGCACCTAATTTAGCAACACCAATACCTAGAATTGCTGCAACATTTACTTGAACCAGTGAGGTTGGAATACCTTTTGTAATGGAAGCCGTTAACAATAAACTACCCGATACAAAAGCGATGATAACTGCTTCAAATTTTCCGAATTGGATAATTTCCTTTCCTGTATTTTGTAAAATTTTATCTCCAAAAATTGAACTTCCAATACCAAAGCTCGGCGCGACAATCAAGGTTGCTAAAATCATAACAAGCACAAATTTTTCATCAAATGAAATATTTAATTCATTTGCGGTCATGATAGCAATTGGTCCAGATGCATTTGCCACATTATTGGCGCCAATTGAGAAGGCGACGTATAATGACATGATTAGAATGAGCGCATTAAGAAATGGATTCATATTCATATTTTGGGACCGGGACCTATCAGTATAACCTCTTTTTCGCATCGGATTATAAATATATTTTCCGAAAAGAAGGCTGAGAAAAAAAGCAATAATTGGTAAAATAAACCAAGTTGGTAGTATTTCTAAAAACAATTTATCGGTATTCAATTTGTGTAAATACAATGCAGGCGCAACAATTGCAAGTACTGTAGATTGACTTGTAGATTGTGGAATTCCAAACAAATTTGCAACTAAAAGTGAAATTGCTACCGAAAAAAGTATAATCGATACAATTGCGAATGAGAACATTTCTGGTTCTAACAATCCTTTTCCCATGGTTGTAGCAGTTGCTTTTCCTGCTAAAATGGCGCCTAGAAAAACCATAATAGCAAATAGACCCGGTATCAAACTTTTTCTAATAACATTAGCGCCATAAGCAGCCGAAAAGGCTGGCCCAGTGCCACTTCCACCCATGGTAATAGCCAAAAAAATAGCGGTGATATATGGAATTAAAAGGTGACTAAATAATGGAAAGGTCATTTTATGGTAATTATTTTGTCAAATATAATCATTCAAATTAAATAAGTTATTCAATAAATCCAACCCCTGCTGTATTATTGGTTTGTAAATCTATCAAAATAAATGAGCCATTAATTCGGTGTTCTTTAAATGCATCAAAATAAATAGGCTTATTTAATTGAAACGACACCGAAGCAATATCATTCATATTCAAACTAGAAACATCGGTATCAAAACCTGAGAAATCGGTATGGATAAGATGATTAATGGCGCTAACTCGAGCAAGGACTTTGTTGACGCCGTGTTGCAAAGTGTATTTTGAACCAGCTGTTAAAGATTTAGCATCCATCCAAGAAATAGTAGCATTAAAACATTTATCAATTTTTGGCAATTCGTCAATTTTCACAATCATATCACCTCTGCTTACATTCACATCATTTTCTAAGGTTACTGAAATTGATGCTGTGCTGATAGCGGTTTTGTATTGTTCTCCATTAAAATAAATAGCTTTTATTTTTGTTTTGGTTTCTGATGGCAACACCATAACTTCATCACCTATATTGATAGCGCCACCATAAATTTTACCTGCATAACTTCTAAAATCATGATATGCTGTCGTTTTTGGTCGGATGACATATTGCACCGGAAAACGCATTTTTATTTTAGAATGGCTATTTATGGTGTCTAAATTTTCTAGATAATTTAATAAACTTTCTCCTTTATACCAAGGCATAAACTGGGAGGGATTTACCACATTATCACCTTTTAAGGCGCTTACAGGAATGTAAGTTATACTGTGATCTTCATAATCACTTTTGGTAACCAATTTTTCGAAATCAGTTTTAATATGGTCATATTTTTCTTGCGAAAAATTGACCAAATCCATTTTATTGATACAAACAATAACGCTTTTAATTTGCAATAAATTGGTAATAAAAAAGTGACGAAAAGTTTGCTCAATAACGCCGTGTCTGGCATCAATTAAGATAATAGCGACTTGTGAAGTAGAAGCGCCAGTAACCATATTTCGAGTATATTCTATGTGACCTGGCGTATCGGCAATAATATAACTACGTGTTGCTGTTGAAAAATAAATATGCGCCACATCTATGGTAATACCTTGCTCACGCTCGGCTACTAAACCATCAGTTGCTAAAGAAAAATCTAAATAATCATATCCTTTTTTCTTACTACTATGAGCAATGGCTTCAATTTTATCATCGGTTAACGATTTTGTATCGTATAACAAACGTCCTATTAAAGTACTTTTACCATCATCAACACTTCCTGCAGTTGCTATTTTTAAAACTTCCATCTTTTATTAGCTTTTGGCTGTTGGCTTTTAACTCTTAGCTATCGACCGCTCGCCTAATTTTAAATTAATTTCAATTTGCTAATGGCTATACACCAAGAGCTAAAGGCAAAATTTTCTATAGAAAATTTTAAAAATACCCTTGTTGTTTGCGTTTTTCCATAGCGGCTTCAGAGCGTTTATCGTCAATTCTGGCACCACGTTCTGAAATTTTTGAATCTCTAATTTCTGCAACTACCTGACTGATAGTTGTTGCATAAGAATCAACTGCAGCGGTACAACTCATATCGCCAACAGTTCTAAAACGCACCATGCGTTCTTCTACTGCTTCATCTTTATCTTGAAAAACATAATCGGAGTGTGACCAAATGAGTCCGTCACGCATAAAAACCTCACGTTTATGAGCAAAATAAATAGAAGGGATTTCTAAATTTTCTTTTTCAATATAAGTCCATACATCTAATTCTGTCCAATTTGAAATAGGAAAAACGCGTACATTTTGACCTAAATGAATTTGTCCGTTAAGCATATCAAATAATTCTGGACGTTGGTTTTTCTCATCCCATTGTCCAAAATCATCACGGACTGAAAAAATACGCTCTTTTGCGCGTGCTTTTTCTTCATCGCGACGCGCACCACCAATACAAGCATCGAATTTAAACTCTTCAATAGCATCTAAAAGCGTGGTTGTTTGAAGGGTATTTCTACTAGAATATCTGCCTGATTCTTCCTTAACTTTGCCTTGATCAATTGAATCTTGAACTTTTCTGATAATTAATTCAAGGTCTAATTCACGAACCAATCTATCGCGAAATTCGATGGTTTCCGGGAAATTATGACCCGTATCAATGTGCATTAACGGAAAGGGGATTTTAGCAGGGAAAAATGCTTTTTGCGCCAACCGCACCAGCGTAATTGAATCTTTTCCACCCGAAAATAATAAAACCGGTTTTTCGAATTGCGCTACAACTTCTCTAAAAATATAAATTGCTTCACTTTCTAATGCATCGCTAACTAATAAATTTTTCATTCGTGTTAATTTAGATGTGCAAACCACATTCGCGGTTTTCTAAAACTTTGGTTGGATCAAAATATTTAAATTCATTTGGCAATTCGTGTGATTTTAAATAAGCATCTAATTCTAAATCAGACCAATGATAGAAAGGACTCACTTTTAAAATGCCATCTTTTGAATATGATAAAACATCAATACTATCCCTAAAAGCGGTTTGACCATGGCGCAAATTGGTAAACCAAACATCAGGTTGATGTTCTGCCATTGCACGATTAAACGGTTCTAATTTTACCTGTTCTGTAAATAATTTATGTTTAGGGTCGTCGATATTAGGAATGCCCATGACCACATCGCGATGCGCTGCAGTTTGTAGAGGGACGTATAATTTTACGTTTAAATTCAACCGTCTTATCAAATCTTCGGCATGCCGATAGGTTTGAGGTGTATTGTAACCAGTATCGCACCAAATCACTTTTATATCTGGTTTTACTTGCGTACATGCGTATAAAATGGCAACTTCGTATGGTCTAAAATTAGTTGTCACAATCGGATTTTCAGATTTTTTAATCGCCCATTGAATCAAGGCTTCGGGTGTAGCCGATTTTAATTCGGCAATTTGTTTAGCTAAATCTATTTTTATTTTACCCATAGTTTGTGGCGCATTGGTTTTATAAGCTTCAACGCGCAAAACTAAAAAATATTTGTGTATTTATGTGCTATTTACAAAGAAAATGACAATGGGCAGATTTGCTAAAGTCGCTAAAAAGCGATGTGTTTTCATAAAAATAAAATTATTAAAAAATATTATTATTATCCTATTGGTATTTTATATATTTGCACCAGTCTTTAAGAGGAAAAATTTGACTGATTGCAACCTCTTTTTCAATTTAATTGGATAAATAAAATGCTAAAGCAGTGTAAAAACTCCTTTTAGCCTTTTAGTTAAAATTTCTTTTAAGACTATATTATCAATTTTTAATAATTTAAAATAATATAATATGGCTTATTTGTTTACGTCCGAATCTGTTTCCGAAGGGCATCCCGATAAGGTTGCCGACCAAATTTCGGATGCGCTATTAGATAACTTTTTAGCATTCGATCCAAATTCTAAAGTAGCTTGCGAAACCCTTGTTACCACCGGACAAGTAGTGTTGGCGGGTGAAGTTAAAACCAAAACTTATATCGATGCCCAAAAAATTGCGCGCGATGTTATCAATAAAATTGGATACACCAAAGGCGCCTACCAATTTGAAGGTAATTCTTGTGGGGTTATTTCATTAATTCACGAACAATCTCCAGATATTAATCAAGGTGTAGAACGCGCTATAGCAGATGAACAAGGTGCTGGCGACCAGGGTATGATGTTTGGTTATGCCACCAAAGAAACCGATAATTATATGCCTTTGGCACTCGATTTATCGCATCGTATTTTAATTGAATTAGCTAAAGTGCGTCGCGAAGATACCGCTATTAAATATTTACGTCCTGATGCTAAAAGTCAGGTAACGATTGAATATTCTGATCAAAATGTGCCCCAACGCATAGACGCTATTGTAGTTTCTACGCAACACGACGATTTTGATGAAGACGAAGCGATGTTGGCAAAAATTAGAAAAGATGTTATAAACATTGTCATGCCTCGCGTTATTGCGCAATTACCCGTGCATATTCAAAAGCTCTTTAACGACAAAATACAATACTATGTAAATCCCACCGGAAAATTTGTAATTGGTGGACCTCACGGCGATACCGGATTAACCGGAAGAAAAATTATTGTAGATACTTACGGTGGAAAAGGGGCACATGGTGGTGGGGCTTTTTCAGGCAAAGACCCAAGTAAAGTCGATCGTTCTGCAGCTTATGCAGCGCGTCATATTGCCAAAAACCTTGTTGCGGCAGGTGTTGCCGACGAAATTTTAGTACAAGTTTCTTATGCTATTGGTGTGGCAAAACCAACCTCAATAAATGTTAAGACTTACGGGTCATCAAATGTAAATATGACCGATGGCGCCATAGCAATTTTAGTAGAAAAATTATTTGATATGCGCCCTGCTGCGATAGAGAGACGCTTAAATTTAAGAAGTCCTATATATAGCGAAACCGCCTCTTACGGACACATGGGAAGAACGCCTGAAATTGTTACAAAAACATTCTCGTCGCCTTATGCCGGCAGTGTGACCCTTAAAGTGGAATTGTTTAGTTGGGAAAAACTAGATTATGTAGATAGGGTAAAAGCTGCTTTTGACCTCGCGTAAACTACTTAGAAAATTTAATTGCGTTATCGAAATATTTTTTTTAATAATCTGTAAAACATATATTTATTTAATTTTGAAGGTTAAGAAATCAATAACAAAGCCTTATCAATTTAGATGTTTGATTGACAATACTTATATTAATGATGAGCGAGCTGATTCTTATAAATGGAATTCGGTTGCCAATG
>JAVHOP010000154.1:0-1224 GCA_036170135.1 Flavobacteriaceae bacterium
GTAACCTGTATAGATATTGATGCCACTAAAATAGATGACCTTAAAAAAGGCATCATTCCCATTTACGAACCCGGATTGGAAGCCTTGGTTTTAAAAAACAGTCAAAGTGGCCATTTGCAGTTTACTACCAATTTAAAAGAGGCACTTAAATCTGCCGAAATGGTCTTTATTGCCGTGGGAACACCTATGGGTGATGATGGTTCAGCCGATTTACAATACGTATTAGGCGTAGCCAAAAGTATCGGACAGTATATAGACGAGTATCTGATTGTGGTTGATAAATCTACGGTGCCTGTTGGAACTGCCGATAAAGTCAGAGCAAGCATTCAAGAAGAATTAGATAAACGACAAGTAGCGATTCCTTTTGAAGTTGTATCCAATCCCGAATTTTTAAAAGAAGGCAAAGCCATTGAAGACTTTATGAAACCCGATCGGGTTATTATTGGAACAGAAAGCCCAGAAGCTATCGCTAAGATGAAACAACTATACGCTCCTTTTTTGATGAATCATGAGCGTATCATCGTTATGGATGTTCGTTCTGCCGAAATGACCAAATACGCCGCCAACGCCATGTTAGCGACTAAAATTTCGTTTATGAACGAGGTGGCGACTATCTGCGAATTGGTAGGTGCCGATGTCAACCAAGTCCGCTTGGGTATTGGCTCCGATGCGCGTATTGGTTACAGCTTTATCTATCCTGGTAGCGGTTATGGAGGCTCATGTTTTCCGAAAGATGTTAAAGCCCTTAAAAAAACAGCGCAAGACTACGGCTATCAAGCGCAGTTAATCAAAGCCGTAGAGGCGGTTAACGACGCCCAAAAAAGGGTGATTGCCCATAAAATAATCAAATGTTTTGGTGAAGATTTATCCGGAAAAATCTTTGCCTTATGGGGCTTGGCTTTTAAACCGGGAACCGATGATATGCGCGAAGCCCCAGCAATTGATGTGGTTAACGAATTGGTAAAACATGGCGCGAACATTCAGGCTTACGACCCTAAAGCGATGACAGAAGCTCAAAATTATTATTTAAAAGATTGTAAAGGCATTACTTATTGCCATTCTAAAGAATCGGCTTTAACCAATGCTGACGCCTTGATTTTACTAACAGAATGGGCTGAATTTCGAGCACCCGATTTCAACTTGATCAAAACCCAACTCAAACAGCCTTTTATTTTTGATGGGCGCAACCTGTACCACCGTCTTAATTTACAAGCCATGGGATTT
>JAVHOP010000155.1:0-22249 GCA_036170135.1 Flavobacteriaceae bacterium
CCCATGCAAAGCTCAAAATTAAATATTAGTGAAATTGCTAAACAACTAGGTGTTTCTAAATCTACGGTATCAAAAGCCTTAAATAATAGCCATGAAATTAGTGAAGCTACCAAACTGCGCATTCAAAATTTTGCCACTATAAATAATTATAAGCCAAATAAATTAGCGGTAAATCTTAAAACGGGAACTACAAAAACCATTGGCGTAATTATACCGAGTATTCAAAATAATTTTTTTGCAAAGGTTTTAAAAGGCATTGAATTTGTGGCAACCGAAGCTGATTATAATATTATTACCACTTTTTCTAATGAATCTTATAAGAAAGAAGTTAGTAGCATAGAATTATTATCGAGTGGTGTTGTTGACGGATTTATTTTGGCGTTAGCCGAAGAAACACAGATTAATCAAAATTTTAATCATTTTATAGAAACCATTCAGCAAGGCAAACCAATAGTGATGTTTGATAGGGTTACTAAAGATTTGATTTGCGACCAAGTGTTTGTAGATGATTTAGATGCAGCATACAAAGCAACCAAATATTTTGTAAATTTAAAATGTGAAACCATTGCCTTGGTTTCTACAATAGACTATTTAAGTGTTGGAAAACTCCGAAAAGAAGGTTATAAAAAAGCGGTTATCGAAGTCTTTGGTAAAGTTGAAAATGATTTAATTATTGTTGCAAATGCAAATAATATTGATGTTAAAATTATTCATTTACTAAAAAACAAAAAAATTGATGCCATTTTAGCGCTCGATGAAGATGCTGTTTTGGCGACGTATAAAGCTTCGAAATTTAAAAATTATAATGCAACTAATAATTTAGCAATTATTGGTTATGCAAGCGAAAAAATGGCTGAAAATTTAACACCTTCTTTAACAACGCTCAACCAACATGGCGAAAGAATAGGTCGAAATTCGGCTAATTTATTAATAGATAAATTAAAAAATAAAGCCAATATCAGTTTTCAAAAAAACCTGATTGTAACCACTTTAGTAGAACGCGATTCTACAAAATTGTACACTTTTAAAAAGTAAAAATAAGCGTAGCATCATATCAAAATAGCCCCATTATTAAAACTGACAAGCACCTAACTATTAAAGCATTTAATTTACTAAATTTGTAAACATCTATAAAGGGTTTATTATGTTAATAATTGGTATCGCCGGGGGCACTGGTAGCGGTAAAACAACTGTTGTTAATCAAATTTTAAACGAGTTACCTAAAGATGAGGTCACCGTAATTTCGCAAGATTCATATTATAAAGATAATTCGAATTTATCTTATGAAGAGCGCACCAAAATTAACTTTGACCATCCAAAAGCCATAGATTTTGACTTGCTGGTAGAACATTTAAATGCTTTGAAAAAAGGTGAAGTTATTGCGCAACCAATCTATTCTTTTATAACACATAACCGTACCGAAGATGTTCATATTACACACCCTAAAAAGGTCATCATTGTTGAAGGTATTTTAATTTTTAATAAACCTGAATTGCGCGATTTATTTGATATCAAAATATTTGTCCACGCCGATACCGACGAGCGTTTAATTAGAAGAATAAAAAGAGATATTACAGAGCGCGGTAGAGATATAAACGAAGTTTTAACGCGCTATCAAGATACCTTAAAACCAATGCACCAACAATTTATAGAGCCAACTAAAAATTTTGCCGATATTATTATTCCAAACGACCGTTATAATACGGTAGCTGTCGATATTGTTAGAACGGTAATTAATGAACGACTATGACCTTTTATCAGTTTAAAAATCTTAAATTAATTAAATTTATAACTAATAAATATTTGATAATATTGATTCTATTTATTATTTGGATGTTGTTTTTTGATGAAAACTCTTTACAAACACATCGAGATTTAAACAAAGAAAAAGCTAAAATCGAAAAATCTATTCAATATTTTCAAAATGAAATTGAAAAAGATAAATCTATTATCAATCAATTAAAAGATAGTACTTTACTAGAAAAATATGGTCGCGAAACCTATTTTTTTAAACGCGATAGCGAAGAAGTTTATATCATAGAATTCGATACCATAAAAAAATGAAAGATGGCTAAATTATCATTTAAAGAATTTGATGTTGTTTCTGCCAAACAATGGAAACAAAACATTCAATTTGAGTTAAATGGTGCCGATTATAATACTACTTTACTCACACAAACCAACGAAGGTATTACCATAAACCCGTTTTATCATCAAGACCAAACGCAATATCTTCAAGTAAAAGTGCCAACAGCAACCTGTAAGATTTGTCAGACTATTTTTGTGGGCGATATTACCAAAACAAAAACTTTAGTCAATCATGCAATAAAAGGTGGCGCAACAGCACTGATTTTTGAAGCCGATTCGCTTTTTAATATTGATGAACTCTTTAACAAACTAGCTATTCCACCAGAGATAATTTTCTATTTTAATCTTCATTTTTTATCAGAAAGTTTCGTTTTAAACCTCATTAAAAGCACTACAAAGCACACTATTTTTTTAAAGTGCGATATAATAGGAAATCTTGCCAAATCTGGAAATTGGTTCAGCAATAAAGAAAAAGACTATAAAAGTTTGGCAAACATTATAAAAATAGCGTCTAAAAACGTCAGTGTTTTAAGTGTTGATGCTAATTTATATCAAAATGCCGGAGCCAATTGTGTGCAGCAAGTTGCTTATGCTTTAGCCCATTTAAATGAGTATTTAAACGCTTTTGCAGATGGTATTTTACCAATGCCGGTTAATAAAACAATTCAAATTAATCTCGCTGTTGGCGGACAATATTTTTTTGAAATTGCCAAATTGCGCGCTTTTAGATATTTATTTGATGTTCTAAATCAAGAATATGGATTTAATTTCATCCCAGAAATGGTAGTTGAACCGTCGTTGCGGAATAAATCTATTTACGATTACAATGTCAATATGTTGCGCACTACAACCGAATGTATGAGTGCTATTTTGGGCGGCGCCAATGCGGTTAAAAATGTAGCTTATGATACAATTTTCCATAAATCGAATGCGTTTGGCGAACGTATTTCAAGAAATCAGTTGCTTATTTTACAAGAAGAAAGTTATTTTAAAGATGCTCAAAAAGCCGTTGAAGGAACTTATTATATTGAAACACTGAGTATTCAGATAGCCGAAAAAGCCTTGCAATTATTTAAAGAGATTGAGCAAAAAGGAGGCTTTGTCAATCAACTATTTTCGGGTGTTATTCAGCGAAAAATAAAAGAAAATTCCCAAAGAGAACAAGATCAATTCGATGCCGGACAGTTAAAACTAATCGGCGTTAATAAACAGCCAAATCTACAAGATTTGATGAAAAATGATTTGCAACTTTTTCCTTTTGTTAAAGTAAAAGAACGTAAAACATTGGTGCAACCCATCATTCCGAAACGCTTGGCAGAAACATTAGAACAGGAACGTTTGACAAAAGAGAATAGTAAATCGGCTTAATTTCAATAAGATGCCTAGAAAAAACCTACAAAATATTGAATTAAATATCAAATCTCAAAATTCAAATCCTAAAGAATTTGAGCATCAAAATTTTGTTGCTGGTGTGTCACCTTTTTTACGCGGACCTTATGCTACAATGTATGTGCAAAGACCTTGGACCATTCGCCAGTATGCCGGATTTTCTACCGCCGAAGAAAGCAACGCTTTTTACAGACGAAATTTGGCAGCCGGACAAAAAGGATTGTCGGTAGCGTTTGATTTAGCTACTCATCGCGGTTATGATTCAGATCACGAGCGCGTGCAAGGCGATGTTGGCAAAGCTGGTGTTGCTATTGATACTGTTGAGGATATGAAAATTTTATTCAATCAAATTCCCCTCGATAAAATGTCGGTTTCTATGACGATGAATGGCGCTGTTTTACCTATTTTGGCTTTCTATATTGTTGCTGCAAAAGAACAAGGCGTGGCTTTAAATTTATTGGAAGGTACCATCCAAAATGATATTTTAAAGGAATTTATGGTTCGTAATACTTACATCTATCCGCCAAAACCATCGATGCAAATTGTGTCGGATATCTTTGAATTTACAGCTAAAAATATGCCTAAATTTAACAGTATTTCAATCTCAGGATATCATATTCAGGAAGCCGGTGCTACGCCCGAAATAGAATTGGCTTATACTTTGGCAGATGGTTTAGAATATGTGAGAACCGGATTAAAATCGGGGATGAATATAGATGATTTTGCCCCACGTTTATCGTTCTTTTGGGGTATTGGGATGGATCATTTTAAGGAGATAGCAAAACTCAGAGCCGGACGCATGTTGTGGGCAAAATTATTAAAGCAATTTAATCCAAAAAACCCAAAATCGCTAGCATTACGCACACATTGCCAGACCAGTGGCTGGAGTTTAACCGAGCAAGATCCGTTTAATAATGTAGCGCGAACAACTATCGAAGCTTTGTCGGCTGCCCTTGGTGGCACACAAAGTTTGCATACCAATGCCTTGGATGAAGCCATTGCGTTGCCAACCGATTTTTCGGCTAGAATTGCTCGTAATACACAATTGTATTTACAAGAAGAAACCGGTATTACAAAAACTGTTGATCCTTGGGCGGGAAGTGTTTTTTTAGAGCAACTTACCGAGGAAATCGCTCAAAAAGCTTGGAATTTGATTGAAGAAGTTGAGCAATTGGGAGGCATGACAAAGGCTATCGAAAAAGGAATTCCCAAGTTGCGCATTGAAGAAGCATCGGCAAACAAACAAGCAAAAATTGATAGTGGACAAGATAAAATTATTGGCGTGAATGCTTATACTTTATCAAAACAAGAGCCTATTCAGATTTTAGAAGTTGATAATGATGCGGTTAGAGAATCTCAAATTAAACGATTGAAAGCGGTAAAAGCAAATCGCAATAGCGAAGCGGTTAAATTGTCTTTAGAAAAATTAGAGCAATGTGCCGCTTCAGGTAATGGAAATTTATTAGCTTTGGCAATAGATGCTGCCGAAAAGCGCGCTACTTTAGGCGAAATTTCTTCAGCTTTAGAAAAGGTTTTTAAACGATATCAAGCAACCATTAATTCAATTACAGGCGTGTATAAAAAAGCTATAAAAGACGATAAAGATTTTAGTAAAGCCAAAGCATTAGCAGATAAATTTGCTGATTTAGAAGGCAGAAGACCGCGAATTATGGTTGCTAAAATGGGACAAGATGGTCACGACCGAGGCGCTAAAGTGGTTGCTACCAGTTTTGCCGATTTAGGGTTTGATGTTGATATCGGACCCTTATTTCAAACACCTGCCGAAGCAGCAAAACAAGCTGTTGAAAACGATGTTCATATTCTAGGAATTTCATCTTTAGCTGCGGGCCATAAAACGCTCATTCCTCAAGTTATAAAAGCCTTAGCAGATTATGGGCGTCCTGATATAATGGTTATTGCTGGCGGTGTGATTCCGGTTAAAGATTATCAATATTTATTTGATGCAGGTGTGGTTGGCGTGTTCGGACCAGGTACTAAAATATCAAAAGCAGCTAAAGATATTTTAGAAATTTTAATTGACAGTATTTCTGAATAGAATCTTTAAACAGTAAGTCAAATTACTTTTAATTTGTTTTGATATTTTTCCTAGATTTGAAAATCTAATTCTATAAATATGACTACTATGACTATTTTCACATCTTTAATTCCCTCGCTTGATTCTAAAACCAGCCTCGGTTATGGCTTAATAAGAATATTTTTAGGCATTGCACTAGTCATTAGAGGATGGCTAGTTTTATCAAATCCAGAATCAATCATAGAATTAGGTGTTAATGAGGAACTTTATGTTTGGGTTTCACTAGTGGCTATTTCACATTTATTAGGAGGTATCTTATTAGGTATAGGCTTTTTAACAAGATTAGGTGCTCTTATTCAAATTCCGATATTGTTTAGTGCTACCTTTTTTGTATATGCTAATACCAAATTAATGATGGGCGGTCAATCTTTTGAATTAGCTGCAATGGTTTTGTTTCTGCTTTGTGTGTTTTTTATTTTTGGAGCAGGCTCTTTATCGGTTAAGGAGTTTATGGAACGAAAAAAATCTTAGTCAGCCGACCTTATTTTAAGAACTTGGTCTTAATATCAATCTCTTTAGCAAACTGTTCCAGGTTCATTTCCTTAAATTTTTTAAAGAGATTTTCTTTAAAATCAGAAACAATAAAGTGTACAGGGCAAGGGTTTTGTTCATCGCATTTATCTAGTTTCATAAAACAATCGTTAAATAATTCCTGCCCATCAATTACATTCAGTATGTCGCAAACATTGTTTTTGGCATTTTCTGTACTTATATAAAACCCACCATTTGGTCCCTTTGTTGAGGATAAAAATTTTGATCTTACTAATTGTTGTAAAAGTTTAGCTAAAAATGGCTCGGGAATGTCCAATTCTTCTGCTATTGCTTTTGCACCGATTTTATTTTTATCTGTAGCGTGAAGCATTAAATAGAGCATCGCTTTTATAGCGTATTTTGAAGCATTACTTAACATTTATCTAAATATTTTTGGCAAATGTAAGCAATGTAAACAAGTATAGAAAACCGATTAAATTTTTTCTAATTTTACAGTAAAGTGGCGCATGATTGGGGCTTCATCTACAATTCTATAGCCGTGTTTAGCTTCATGGCGCGTGTCAAAAATATTTTTTAAAGCAATAGCAACATAATTCATATGATTGTAAGAATAGACACGGCGTGGAATGGCAAGCCTTACCAATTCTAAATCTGGGTAACGGTTTTCGCGAGTTTTGGGATCTCTATCGGCTAAAATTGTTCCAATTTCAACACCTCTAATGCCACCTACAATATATAATTCAATAGCCAATGCTTGAGCGCGATATTCTTCACGAGGAATGTTTGGCACAAATTTATTAGCATCTAAAAAAATGGCATGGCCTCCAAAAGGTTTCTGAATTGGAATTCCAAATTCCACTAATTTCTGACCTAAAAAAGCTATTTGGTTAATGCGACTCTCTAAATAATCAAACTCTGTAGCTTCGTCTAAGCCAACGGCTAGCGCGCCCATATCACGTCCGTTCATGCCACCATAAGTTATAAAACCTTCAAACATAATATTAAAAGTAGTTGCCTTTTTATAGGTTTCTTCATCGTTTAAAGCAATAAAACCGCCCATATTTACCAATCCATCTTTTTTAGAACTCATCGTCATCCCATCGCCATAACTAAAAAATTCTTTGGCAATTTCTTTAATGGTTTTATCTTGATAAGCAACTTCACGTTTTTTGATAAAATAGGCATTTTCGGCAAATCGTGCCGAATCAAAAATTAAAGTAATACCATATTTTTTACACAAAACAGAAACGGCTTTAATATTTTCCATAGATACAGGTTGCCCTCCGGAGCTATTACAAGTAATGGTAACAATGCAAAACGGTATCTTTTCTTTTGGATGGCTTTTAAAAACGACTTCTAATTTATTGAGATCTACATTGCCCTTAAACGGATGTAAATTATTTGTATCAAAAGCTTCATCGATGGTGCAATCAACGGCTTTGGCATGACGGTATTCAATATGACCTTTGGTGGTGTCAAAATGCGAGTTTCCGGGAACAAAATCGCCGGCTTTTACTAAAGCCGAGAAGAGCACATTTTCGGCTGCGCGCCCTTGATGTGTTGGTAAAAAATAAGTAAATCCGGTAAGGCGTTGAACGGTATTTTTAAGTTTAATATAAGATGAAGACCCGGCATAACTCTCATCGCCAATCATCATTTCAGACCACTGTTGATCGCTCATCGCACCCGTGCCAGAATCGGTTAATAAATCTATAAAAACTTGATCAGAAGTTAGGTTAAAAAGATTGTAGTTAGCCTCTTTAATCCATTGTAAACGTTGGGTTTTGGTTGAGCGTTTTATGGCTTCTACCATCTTTATTTTATACGGTTCTGCATAAGGTAAATTCATAATATTATATTTTTGAAGTCAGATAATTGTTATTAAATCTGATGATTAGAAAAAATGAAATAGGTAAATTGAGAAGCAATAATTTTAGTTGCAGAAATGGTCACGTCTTTTAATATTTAAAAAGACATTGAGACAAAATAAAAATAGGAAAATAATTTTCACAAATCGTTTATTTGGTGCAAAACTAATTGAAATAGATGAATCTAAAAAGTGTTTCTATTAAAAAATCTCAATAGATTTTATTGCTGATATTTATCAGCAATTCTAATATTTAGCATGCGTACTTTTGCTCTATAAAATCAACATCAAAAAGGAATTCAATACAGCTACTAATAATAGATAGAAACATTCAGTTTATTTTACACCAATTTCAAGAGGTTTTTATAAGGTGATTTACAACTAAATTTACAGTTAAATAAACGTGAATACTAAATTTTAATAAACTGAAAATCAGATATGTAAAATCGAAATATTAATTTTTAAATAAAAATTAGGGTATATGGTTTTTTAAATGTTTTTATATATAAATAAGACTTAAATTTGCACACTACTAATTAGATAAAAAAATGAAAAAAATACTTGATATTATTGCATCTACAAAATTAACTGCCGTATTATTTCTAGTTTTTGGCACTTCAATGGCGGTAGCTACTTTTATTGAAAATGATTATGGCACACAAACAGCTCGGGCACTTGTTTACAATGCTTGGTGGTTTGAATCTATCATGTTGATTTTTGTAATTAACTTTATTTATAACATAAAAAAATACAGACTTTTAAGAAAAGAAAAGATGTGGGTTTTGATGTTCCATTTGTCTTTTATTTTTATCATTATAGGCGCCGGCATTACACGTTATATCAGTTTTGAAGGTATGATGCCTATTAAGGAGGGCGAGACTTCTCATGTGATACTTTCCGATAAAATTTATTTAGAAGCACAAATTGATGATAATAAAGATCAAAAATCACCGATTTACAAACCGATGCTTTTATCTAAAATAGGAAGTAATGATTTTGAAATTAATACTGATTTTAAAGGAACTCAAGTTAAAATTGCCTATGTAAATTATATTGCAAATGTTACTCAAAAACTTGAAGCTTCGGATACAGGAGACCTCTTTATACATTTAGTTGAGTCTGGCAGTGGCTCTCGTCAAGATCATTATATTAAAAATGGTGAAACTATCGACGTAAATGGCGGCACGATTTCTTTCAATAAATTTATTGATGGCGCTATTAACTTTACTTCAGATACTAATGGCGCTCTTAAAATTTTAGCGCCTTTAGAAGGTGACTTTATGCGAATGGCCGATAAATTTTTAGGTAAAGTTGCAAAAGATAGCCTACAAGAATATCAATTGCGTTCGCTTTATACCTTTGGTCAATTAAGGTTTGTGGTTCCGGAGCCACCCATAAAAGGAGCTATCAAAGAAGTGAGCGGCGACAAAAAACAATTCTTTCAAGATTTATTAGAAGTAGCCGTTACTGTTAACGGAAAAACACAAAACGCAAAATTATACGGCGGTAAATATTTTGTAGAAAACCAAAAAGTTGTAAGCTTGGAAGGATTAAATATTCGATTAAACTATGGAGCTAAACAAATTGAAGTCCCATTTTCTATAAAATTAAGAGACTTTCAATTAGACCGATATCCAGGCTCTATGAGCCCAAAGTCTTATGCTAGCGAAGTAACCGTAATAGATAAAGATAAAGTTTTTGATTTCAGAATTTTTATGAATCACGTATTAGATTATAAAGGATATAAATTTTTTCAATCTTCATACGATATCACATCAACTTATGAAGAAACCCGACTATCTGTAAATCACGATTTTTGGGGAACCTGGATTACTTATTTTGGGTATAGTTTTCTATATTTAGGACTCATACTTATCTTTTTTACTAAAAACACACGCTTTGCTTCTCTCAAAGAAAATTTAGCAAAATTAAAAAATACAAAATTAGGTGTTATCATCGCCCTTTTAATAGGATTAAATGGCTTTAGTCAATCTGGTATGCCAAACGAGACCACTATAGATTCTATTATAAAATCTTCGACAATTGATCCGCTACAAGCAGAAAAATTTGGACGTTTAGTTGTTCAAGATGCTGGTGGAAGAATGTTGCCTGTAAACACTTTTGCTTCAGAATTGATGCGAAAAGTGAGCAAACATGAAAACTATGAAAATTTAAATCCAGACCAAGTTATTGTCTCAATGATTACCAATCCTGGAGCTTGGTATTATGTGCCATTTATTTATATTAAAGCTGATAATACGAAGCTGAGAGATATTATTAATATACCAAAAGATCAAAAATATGCGCGTTTTGTAGATTTCTTTGACCAAAATGATCAATACAAAATTCTTTCTTATGTAGAAGATGCCTCTAAACAAAAAATAAAAAGCAAATTTGATCAAAGTGTTGTAGATGTAGATCAACGTATCAATTTGTTATATAATGTCATCAATGGGTCAATTTTTAAATTTTTCCCATTGCCAAATGATCCAAATAATAAATGGTTTTCTTTTACCGAAGTATCAACTGCTGGTTTTGTAGGACCAGATTCTATCTTTGTATCAAGTGCAATTCCATTTTACGTTAGAGAAATAGACAACGCTAAAAGCACCAATCAATTTTCAAATGTAGATTTAGTATTAAAAGGAATCAACAAGTATCAACAAAAATTTGGCAGTAAGGTGATGCCGTCTGAACGTAAAATAAGTTTAGAGTTATTTTATAACAAATACGATATTTTTAAAGGGTTGTTTTGGAAATATATGCTAGCAGGTACCTTAATGTTTGTATTTGTGATTTTCCAAATATTTAAAAATAACAAAATTATAAGTTGGCTTATTAAATTAAGCGCTATAACAATTTTATTATTGTTTTTATATCATACGCTCGGCTTGATTATTAGATGGTATATCAGTGGTCATGCACCGTGGAGTAATGCGTATGAATCGATGATATATGTGGCGTGGGCAACCATGTTATTCGGACTTATTTTTGGTCGAAAATCTACGCTAACCATCGCCGCAACAGCATTTGTTACCTCAATGATTTTGATGATAGCACATTGGAACTGGATGGATCCATCAATAGGAAACCTTGTTCCCGTATTAGATTCTTATTGGTTAATGATTCACGTTGCCATTATTGTTGCAAGTTATGGACCTTTTACATTAGGGCTTATCTTAGGTTTTATTTCGTTACTTTTATATGCAATAGCAACAAAAAATAATGCTAATAAAATTGATAAAATTATTAAAGAACTTACCATTATCAACGAAATGTCTTTAACAGTTGGTTTGGTAATGATTACCATTGGTAACTTTTTAGGCGGTATGTGGGCTAATGAAAGTTGGGGACGTTATTGGGGCTGGGATCCTAAAGAAACCTGGGCATTGATAAGTATTATGATTTATGCATTTGTATTACATGCGCGTTTGGTTCCTGGGTTGCGAGGTAGATTAGCCTTCAATATCTTATCAGTGTTTGCATTCACTTCCATATTAATGACCTATTTAGGCGTAAACCATCTATTATCTGGATTGCATTCCTATGCTGCTGGAGAATCGGCACCCATACCAATGAGTATTTATTATTCGCTTTCGGTTGCAATAATTGTAAGTGTACTAGCTACTTATAAATATAGAAAATACTTTAAAAAACAAGAATAATTATGTTTAATAAATATATAAAATTAGTTATAGCAACAGCTATCATGGTGTGGGCGGTTATGCAATTTGCAGTTTCGCATATTATGAATGGTATTTCATTAGTGCTGCTTTCTGGAATATTTGTTTTTTTCTATTTTAAGAATGAAATTCTGCTTTTAGCTTTTTTAAGGTTGCGCAAACAAGATTTTGCAGGTGCCGGAAAATGGCTTGCAAGAATTAAAAATCCACAGAGTGCTTTGACTAAAAAACAAGAAGGTTATTTTTACTTTCTTCAGGGTTTAATGCTGTCGCAGACTAATATTTCACAAGCCGAAAAATTGTTTAAAAAAGCTTTGACAATTGGATTATCTATGGATCACGATAAAGCGATGGCAAAGTTACAATTAGCAGGTATTGCTATGACTAAGCGACGCAAACGCGAAGCCACCTTGTTGTTAGCCGAAGCTAAAAAGTTAGATAAACACAATATGATGGCAGAACAAGTAAAATTGCTAAAACAACAGTTGAAAAAGATTTAAAAAATACCCAAATCTATAATATAAAAAGCCCTCGATTAATAACTAATCGAGGGCTTTTTATTGTGATAAAAACGCTTATTTTTTGAATTTAGCGTATTTTGTTTTGAACTTATCAATTCTACCAGCAGTGTCAACCAATTTAGTTTTACCGGTAAAATAAGGATGAGAAGTTCTTGAAATTTCTAATTTAATTAAGGGATAAGATTCTCCTTCAAATTCTATTGTTTCACTTGATTTTGAAGTAGAACGGGTTATAAAAACATCGCCATTAGACATATCTTTAAAAGCTACCATTCTATAATTTTCTGGGTGTATTCCTTTTCTCATTGTAAATGCAATTTATATTTTTAATTAAAGTACAATTTTTTAACGATTGTAATTCAAAATCTGTTACTTTCGTATATCAATCAATCATAGCTAGGCTATTTTTGAGTGTGCAAATTTAACGATATTTTTCAATTTTCAAACAATTAAAATACTTATTTTGCATTAAATTTAAATTCGTGTTTTTGAATATGAAAAACTTACCCATTTTAGTCATTTTTAGTTTATTATTTTCTTTGATTTCGTGTGGCGATAAATATCGTTTAAAATTAAATACACCTGCAAAAATTGCTATTAACGCACCATTAGTCATTAATGTAACCGAAAAGAACAATCTCACTATAGATTCTACTGTTTATTTTATTGATGGCATTAAACTTAGCCAAGCCTCGGCAATTGATATTTCTTCTCAGAAACTAGGAAAACATGCTGTTAAAGCGCTGGTTTATTATGATAAAAAGCAAAAAGAATTGACTAATACTATTTATTTTTTAGCAGCAGTTGAGCCATCAATTTATGGATATAAAATAATAAATACCTATCCTCATGACGCCAATGCTTTTACGCAAGGATTAGAATATTATAACGGATTTTTATACGAAAGTACTGGGCAATACGGAAAATCTAGTATTAGAAAAGTGGAATTAAATACAGGTAAAATATTACAAAAAAAAGACCTCGATAAAAAATATTTTGGAGAAGGACTTACTATTTTTAACAATCAAATATTTAATCTTACTTGGAAAAGTAAAATCGGATTTGTTTCTAATTTAAACGACTTTTCAACGATAAAAACATTCCCTTACAACAAGAGTGTAGAAGGCTGGGGACTTACTCATAACGACTTCGAATTAATTAAATCTGACGGCACAGAACGCATTTGGTTTTTAAATCCAAAAACGCAACAGGAAACCCATTTTATAGAGGCATATACTAATACTAGAAAAGCCGAGGAATTAAATGAATTAGAATTCATCAACGGGAAAATTTATGCTAATGTTTGGCAAAAAAATACTATTTTAATCATCAATCCAGATAATGGAACAATTGAAGGCATTATAGATTTTAATGGATTAGAAAAATTGATTAAAAAAATTGATGATGGCTCAGTGTTGAACGGAATTGCTTATGATAAAACTGCCAATCGGCTTTTTATTACCGGAAAAAATTGGGATAAATTGTTTGAAATTGAAATTTTTAAGAAACAATAACGTTAGTAATTTTATAAAATCTGAGCTATTTATGATTTCTTTAAAACAGCGGTTTCTTTTCCTCACCGGTTTAATTTTGGTGTTATTTTATACCTCTTGCCGAAAAGATTTTAGCACTGTTTCAAGTTCTGGCAAACTCTCTTTTTCTAAAGATACTATTTATTTAGATACTATTTTTTCAAATATAGGCTCTAGTACACGTCAATTTAAGGTGTATAATAAAAGTAATCAAGCTATTAGCATTTCAAATATCACTTTAGAAAGAGGTTCGGCTTCGCTCTATAGATTAAATATTGATGGAGTCGCGGGACAAAACTTTCAAAATGTTGATATTTTAGCGCACGATAGCATCTATATATTTGTAGAAGCTACTATTAATTTTAATGCAGTTACAAATCCACTTTATACTGATAAAATTATTTTTGATAATGGCAATAATCAACAAAAAGTAAATTTAGTAACCTTGGTTCAAGATGCCCATTTTTTATTTCCTTCACGGGATGCGAATGGTGTTAATGAAACCATTATTTTAGGTATTGATGATAAAGGAGAACCAATTGAAGTTAACGGTTTTTTCCTTAACGGAAATACAACTTTTACAAATGATAAACCTTATGTAATTTACGGTTATGTTGGCGTGCCAGAAAATGCGACTTTAACTATAAATCAAGGTACTCAACTACATTTTCATGAAAATTCTGGAATTATCATCAGCAAAAATGCCAGTATAAAAGTGAATGGAACTCTTAATAATAATGTTGTTTTTCAAGGTGATAGACTTGAACCTCAGTTTGAAAATACCGCTGGGCAATGGGGAACTATTTGGCTTAGAGCTGGCAGTAAAAATAATGTCATCAATAACGTCTTGATAAAAAATAGTGTCATTGGTATTTTAGTCGATTCAATTGGAAATAATTCTTCACCGACTTTAAGTGTTAAGAATACCCAAATTTATAACACCTCTAATTTTGGAATATTAGGTCGCCAAACACATATTGTGGGCGAAAATTTGGTAGTTGCTAACAATGGGCAATCGTCTTTGGCTTGTACCATTGGCGGAACTTACAAATTTACGCATTGTACGTTTGCTAATTATTATAGTTCCGGATTTAGACAATTTCCAACTCTGCTAATCAATAATTTTTATAGTTTTAAAGATATTAATGGTGTCGAAACATTCAAAATTGAGGATTTAAATCTAGCGCAGTTTACCAATTGCATTATTGATGGCAATCAGAATATTGAAATGATTTTAGAAAAAAAGGAGGGAAGCACCTTTAATTATCAGTTCGAAAATAATCTGATAAAATTTAATGATATCAATAAAACCTTTATTTCGAATCCGTTATACAACTTTGGAGACGCTTCATTTTTTATTGACAATATCATTAATGGCGATGCAAAATTTAAAGATGTTGTCACCAATCAATTGATAATTGGCAAGGATGCAACAATTATTAATAAAGCTAAGGTTAATGCTGCTTTACAAGTTCCTTTTGATATTTTAGGAGTTATGCGCACTTCAAACCCTGATATTGGTGCTTATCAACATAGTGAAGATTTCTAGAAACAAAAAAGACCTTTATTAAAAAAGGCCTTTTTAAGAAAATAATGAATTTAAAAAACTATCTAATGATTAATTTTTTTGTTCCTACTTTTGTATCGGTTTGAATTCTAACAAAATAAATTCCGGTAGTTAAATTAGAAACGTCTAAAGTATTGTTTGAAGAATTTATTGATTTTTGTAACAGCGTTTTGCCTAAATAATCAAAAATATTTACTTGAGCTTGATTTGCATCCGAAGGTAATTGCAAAGTTACTTGTCCGTTGCTTGGGTTTGGAAACATGCTAAAATTCAATAATTGTGCTTTATTGATACCTAAAACACCGCCAACATGATAAGTAGTTAAGATCATTTGAGTGCCAACTGTTGAAGTTCCACCATTGCTATTTTCAACACCGGTGATTCCAGCTACATAAAAATTAACATCGCCAACATCGGTTGCTGGAGCGGTCCAATTAAAAGTCCAATTGGTAATATGCTCATGACCTGCAAAGGTATGCGTAACGTATTTACCAAGAAGATCGGTAAATGTATTTGCATCTGTTGATGTAAATACGCCAACTTTTGAGGCTACGGCATTTTCGGCAGTAATTTGAAATCCAAATTCTGTGGCACCATTATTTGCAGTTGGCGTTAAGGTAATTTGATAAGTAGTACCTCTTGTATAACCACCTGCAGGGATATTGGTAGTAACATTTATTGAAAAGTTGTAAGTTGTAACGTTATTAGCCCCTGCATGGCAAGCAGTACAATCTCTGCCAGAATCACCTGGAGAGCCTGTAACCCCAATAAAGGAGGCGCCATTGCCATTAGACAATAATAGAAATACAAGAAATGGTGCTAAAAGTAAACTGAGGTAAAAAGGGATGTGTTTTTTCATGGCTTTTGATTTTTAAGGGATGTCTTTTAATTAGTTGTAAGATGACTGCAAGTTAAAGAGATAAAAAGAACTACACATTAGTAAAAAACAGTAATTTTTTTAATCTCATTTTTACTATTAAAAACAAATCAAATATAATGAAATATCAATACCTGAAATACGTTGACCACTTTTAATAATAAATTAGGATTAAAATTAATTAAAAATGGCAACAAGAAATCAAATCAAAATGACTACCGCAGAGAGGAGGCTACGACATTTCAGTGATAGTTTCAAAATTCAAAAAGAAGAGAAATGGAAACTAGCAGTATAACTCCCTTCTGTTAGACTAGGAATGACATAACATTTTGTCATTTTATTCAAATAGATGTAAGTCAAAATAAAAATGCTACGAATTCGTTTTCGGAAAAATAGTTTTATTTTTTTAGCATAATTAAATAAAACTTATATATTTGCCTTTCAAAATAGAAAATAAATGTTTAAAAACCAACATCATCATCATTTAAAAACAAACGATAACTATCGGGTGTCTTGATGCTGTTGTAATTTAAATATAAAATTATATAAAGCTCGCCTGATAGGCGGGCTTTTTTTTTACTAAAAAATAAAGAAAATAAAATGAATACAAACTTAAAAATTGCCATTCAAAAATCGGGAAGATTACAAGAAGATTCCTTACTATTATTAAAAGAATGTGGCATTGCTATTGATAACGGCCGCGATCAACTCAAAGCCAAAGCCATTAACTTTCCGGTTGAGGTTTTGTTTTTACGCAACTCCGACATTCCACAATATTTAGAAGATGGCGTAGTAGATTGTGCCATTATTGGCGAAAATACTTTAGTTGAAGAAAACAGTACCGCCACTATCGTCGAAAAGCTCGGATTTTCGAAATGTCGCTTGAGCATTGCGGTGCCAAAAACATCAAAAGTCGGCTCTTTATCCGATTTAGATGGCATGCGCATTGCTACCTCATACAGCAATTCTTTGTCAAAATTTATGACAATGGCCCACATCGAAGCTAAAATTCACCACATTTCGGGTTCGGTAGAAATTGCTCCGAATATTGGTCTAGCCGATGCCATTTGTGATTTAGTGAGCAGTGGGAGCACCCTTTTTAAAAACAATTTAAAAGAGGTTGAAGTCTTGTTAAAGTCGGAAGCGGTTTTGGCAAAATCACCGATTGTTACAAATGATGCGCAACAAATATTAGATAAAATTCAATTTAGAATTCAATCGGTTTTAAAAGCCCGCAACTCACGTTATGTATTGATGAATGTTCCTAATTGTAAAATAGATAATATTGTAAAAATCCTTCCGGGGATGCGCAGTCCCACCGTTTTACCTCTTGCCGAAAAGGGTTGGAGTTCTATTCACACCGTGATTAGTAAAAGTTCGTTTTGGGAAGTGATTGAGTTACTTAAAGCCGAAGGTGCCGAAGGCATTTTGGTTGTTCCGATAGAAAAAATGGTTTTATAAAAAGTTAAAAAATGAAAATTTACAAGCAACCCAATAACAAAGTTTTGAAAAAACTTTTACAAAGGCCAGAAAGTCAAAACGTGGCTGAAAAAGAGGCTTTGGTAGCCGATATTTTAAAACAAGTTAAAACCAATGGTGATGCTGCCTTATACCAATTTGAGAAAGCGTTTGATAAAGTAGATCTGACATCGTTAATTGTAGAAGTTTATGAAATAAAAGCAGCCGTTACCAAAATTCCAAACAGCCTAAAACAAGCTATTGATCAGGCCTATCAGAATATTTATAAATTTCACAAAGCACAAGAAATTTTACCGACCAGGGTTGAAACTGCTGCTGGTGTATTTTGTTGGCGCAAACAAGTGGCAATCGATAAAGTTGGTTTGTACATTCCGGGCGGGTCGGCACCCTTATTTTCTACGGTTTTAATGTTGGGAATTCCGGCACAAATTGCGGGTTGTAAAACCGTTATTTTATGCACACCACCCGACAAAAATGGCAATATCGCACCAGAAATTTTATACACTGCAAATTTGTTAGGTATTGTCAAAATTTTTAAGGTTGGCGGTGCACAAGCCATTGCGGCTATGGCATTTGGTACGGAAAGTATTTCAAAAGTTTATAAAATTTTCGGTCCAGGGAATAGTTATGTTACCTTGGCTAAAGTCTTGGTACAAAAAGCAGGTGTTGCCATTGATATGCCAGCAGGCCCATCCGAATTAATGGTGGTTTGCGACGATTCGGCTCAAGCGGCTTTTGTGGCTTCTGATTTGTTATCGCAAGCCGAGCACGGTCCCGATAGTCAAGTGTTGTTGGTCTCGACAGATTTCAATTTTTTGTCGAAAGTTGCTGCCGAAATAAACAAGCAGCTAGCGGTTTTGCCACGCCAAGCCATCGCCGCGCAAGCCTTACAAAATTCTAAAATGATTTTTGTAAACAATAGGAACAAAGCCTTGAAAATTATAAACGACTATGCTCCCGAACATTTGATTTTATGTGGCAATGATGAGTCGTTTTATGCCGATAATGTTCAAAATGCAGGCAGTATCTTTTTGGGAGCTTATGCGCCCGAAAGTGCCGGAGATTACGCCTCTGGCACCAATCATACCTTGCCCACAAATGGTTATGCTAAAGTGAGTGGTGGCGTGGCTTTAGAGTCGTTTGTAAAACAAATCAGCTTTCAAAAGCTGTCGGCAACAGGTCTTCAGAATATTGGAAAAACTGTCGAAATAATGGCTGAGGCCGAAGGACTTGAAGCTCATAAAAACGCCGTAAGCATCCGATTAAAAACCATCAAAAATGAACTTTAATTTAGATAATTTAATTCGAACAAACATCAAAGCATTGGTCGCATATTCATCGGCAAGAGATGAATTTAAAGGCAAAGCCGAAGGGTTTTTAGACGCTAATGAAAACCCATTTTCATCTGGTTTTAACCGTTATCCAGGGCAGGAAATCAAAGTTTTGCAACAAACTTTGACCGATTTAAAAGGGCTCAATCAAAACCAGTTGTTGCTTGGGAATGGCAGTGATGAAAGTATCGATTTGTTGCTCAGAGCGTTTTGTGAACCTTATCTAAACAGTGTGTTGTGTTTTGCGCCAACTTACAGTATGTACAAAATTTGGGCACAAATAAACGCGGTGGCGGTTAAGGAAGTTCCACTTTTACCTGATTTTGATTTTACTGCCGATTTGGCTTTAGAAAACTTAGAACCCACAACCAAACTCATTTTTGTTTGTTCACCCAATAATCCTACCGGAAATGCGGTCAAGATTATAGAAATTGAAAAACTTTGTCAGGAATTTAATGGTTTAGTCATTATTGATGAGGCTTATGTTGATTTTACAAATACGTCGGCTGTAAGCCTGATTAACTGCTATCCTAATTTAGTTGTTATTCAAACGCTGTCAAAGGCATGGGGTTTGGCGGGTATCCGCATTGGTTTAACGATAGCGTCTGATGCAATTATCGCAGTGCTCTATAAAATTAAACCGCCATACAATATCAGCACAGCAAATGCTCAATTGGCACTGAATAAATTAAAAGATACTCAGACATTCAAATCGGAAGTTTCGATAATTTTACAACAAAAATCTAAGCTGATTGTTGCTTTAAAACAATTTGATTTTGTAGAACATATTTTTAAATCGGATGCCAATTTTTTATTGGTGCGTTTTAAAAACAGCGCTTTAGTTTTTAACTTTTTAAAATCGAAAAGTATTGTGGTTCGCGACCGCTCAAAAGAATTGGGATGCGACAATTGTCTGCGCATAACCATCGGAACAGCATTAGAAAACAACGCCTTGATTGAGGCTTTAAAAACTTTTAAAGGATGAAAAACGTTTTATTTATTGACCGTGACGGAACCTTAATTTTAGAACCTGCCGATGAGCAGTTGGATAATTTTGAAAAATTGGAATTTTACCCAGAGGTGTTTTATTATCTCAAAAAAATAGTATCTGAACTTAATTTTGAGTTGGTTATGGTTACCAATCAAGATGGTTTGGGGACTGCAACATATCCGGAAACTGATTTTTGGCCCATTCAAAATTTTATGATTAAAGCCTTTAAAAACGAGGGAATTGTATTTGATGAGATTATCATTGATAGCACATTTGCCAAAGATCATGCTCCAACCCGTAAGCCAAATACCGGTTTGCTCACCAAATACTTTTCGGATGAATACGATTTAAAAAACAGCTTTGTTATTGGCGATCGGTTAACCGATATGAAATTGGCTGAAAATATGGGTTCTAAAGGAATTATGATCAATTATAAAGGGGGTTTACAAACTGACTTATCTGATAAGGATGTATTAAAACATTGCATTGCATTAGAAACAAACGCTTGGCAAACAATTTATACTTTTTTAAAGACTAAAATCAGGACGACAACCATAACCAGAACGACAAAAGAGACCGATATTTCTATTTATTTAAATGCTGATGGCACCGGACAAAATAATATTGATACCGGACTCGGTTTTTTTGACCACATGTTAGAACAGATTGCCAAACACGCGCAAGTTGATTTAAACATCCATGTAAAAGGCGATTTAAAAGTGGATGAACATCACACCATTGAAGATGTTGCCATTGTGTTAGGGCAGGCCTTTTATGAGGTTTTACAAGATAAAAAAGGCATGAATCGTTACGGCTTTGTGTTGCCAATGGATGATTGTTTGGCGCAAGTGGCTATAGATTTTGGCAATCGAAATTGGTTAGTTTGGGAGGCGGACTTTAAACGTGAAAAAATAGGTGATATGCCTACCGAAATGTTTATGCACTTTTTTAAATCATTTTCGGATGCAGCCAAATGCAATTTAAACATTCAAGCCACAGGAATCAACGAGCATCACAAAATAGAAAGCATTTTTAAAGCCTTTGCTAGAGCTGTTAAAATGGCAAAAACCCGAGATGTTTCAAGTGATGTTTTACCATCTACAAAAGGCGTATTATGAGACAAACCATCGCTATCATCGATTATGGGGCAGGCAATATACAGTCGGTTATAAATGCGTTGGACCGACTTAATTGTCAGGCTATTATCACCAACAATGCTGCTGATATCCGCCAAGCGGATAAGGTAATTTTTCCGGGTGTTGGCCATGCGGCTAGGGCGATGAAGCATTTAAAAACCACAGGTTTAGATGCGGTTATTCCCTTATTAACGCAACCCGTTTTGGGAATTTGTTTAGGTATGCAATTGATGTGTGCATATTGCGAAGAAGGCGATACCAAAGGCTTGGGTATTTTTGATGTGTCGGTTGTAAAGTTTAAAAATACCGTAAAAGTTCCACATATAGGTTGGAATCAAATTACTAATTTAAAGTCGGTCTTATTTAAAGACATTGCCGAAAATGAATTTATGTATTTGGTACACAGTTATTATATTCCTATAAATAACTATTGTATTGCAGAAACTGATTATGGTGAATCATATACATCGGCGATGCAAAAAGATAATTTTTATGGTGTACAGTTTCACCCAGAGAAAAGTGGAAAAGTCGGCGAACAGCTATTGCAAAACTTTTTAAATATTGGATGTAGAAAATTTAATATTTGAGATTTAGAATTTAAGATTATGAAAATGAATACTATAAAATATACAACTTACAACTTAAAACTTAAAACTTACAACTTAAAACTTATAGCTAAATAAATGCGACTTATTCCCGCCATAGATATCATCAATGGAAAATGTGTCCGTCTCTCAAAAGGTGATTACAGCACGCAAAAAATCTATAACTCAAATCCGTTAGAGATGGCTAAACAGTTTGAAGCACACGGCATCAAATATTTGCATTTGGTAGATTTAGATGGTGCCAAAGCCAGTCATATTGTCAATTACAAAGTGTTAGAACAAATCGCAAAAAATACCAAACTAAAAATTGATTTTGGTGGGGGCGTAAAATCGGATGATGATTTGCGTATCGCTTTTGAATCGGGGGCTGCGCAAATTACAGGTGGCAGTATTGCGGTTAAAAATCCGAAGACTTTTAAAGAGTGGTTAGAAACTTATGGTGCTGACAAGATTATTTTAGGTGCCGATGCCAAAGATGAAAAGGTTGCTGTTGGTGGTTGGTTAGAAGACTCTGATAAAGCATTAATTCCGTTTATTCAAAATTATGTTGCCAAAGGCATTAACTATGTTATTTGTACCGATATCTCTAAAGATGG
>JAVHOP010000155.1:22349-23582 GCA_036170135.1 Flavobacteriaceae bacterium
GGATAAGGAATAAGATGAAAATATTAAAATAAAGTTTTAAAAATAGAAATTAATAAAATGTAGATAGGTATTAATTGAAAGTCCTCCAAAAAAGGCTTGATACTAGATACCTACTACTTTATACAAATAATATGTTAACAAAACGAATCATACCTTGCTTAGACGTTAAAAACGGTCGGACAGTTAAGGGTATTAATTTTAAGAGTTTACGCGATGCCGGCAATCCGGTTGAATTGGCTAAAATCTATGCCGAACAAGGTGCAGACGAATTGGTTTTTTTAGACATCACCGCCACTCTAGACAAGCGAAAAACGATGTATAGTTGGGTGCGTGAGGTCGCCCAAGCATTAAACATTCCGTTTACGGTAGGTGGTGGCATATCGTCTGTTCAAGATGTCGAAGCACTTTTAAAATTAGGTGCCGATAAGATTTCGGTTAACTCGGCTGCGGTTAAAAATCCGCAATTAATCTCCGAATTAAGTACCTATTTTGGAAATCAATGTATCGTAGTGGCGGTAGACGCTAAACAGACAAATGGCGATTGGTATATTTATCTGAATGGAGGCACTATAAAAACCGATTGGTTGCTGAGCGATTGGGTTCAAGAAGCCGAACAACGTGGTGCAGGCGAAATTTTATTTACTTCTATGAACAACGATGGAACTAAAAATGGTTTTGCCATTGAGGCAATAAACGGTATTGGTAAATTAATAAATATTCCTGTTATTGCCAGCGGAGGTGCGGGAACGATGGCTCATTTTAAAGAGGCCTTTGTCATTGGTCAAGCCGATGCGGCATTGGCGGCCAGTGTGTTTCACTATGGCGAAATTAGCATTCCAGACTTAAAACGATATTTATTAAAACAAAACATACCCATACGATTATGACAATAGATTTTAACAAAAATGGTGACGGATTGGTTCCAGTTATTATCCAAGACGCTACAACCAATAAAGTTTTGATGCTCGGTTATATGAATGCCGAAGCTTATGATAAAACCATTGTGCTCAACAAAGTAACGTTTTTTAGTCGCACTAAAAAGAGATTGTGGACAAAAGGTGAGGAGAGTGGCAATTTTTTAAATGTGGTATCCATTAAAAATGATTGCGATCAAGATACGCTGTTGATTAAGGTCAATCCAGTTGGTCCTACTTGTCACACCGGAGCGGATACTTGTTGGAATGAAAGCAATGAGGCGTCAAGTTTTTTACCGACTTTAGAAGCAGTCATTGC
>JAVHOP010000156.1:0-1339 GCA_036170135.1 Flavobacteriaceae bacterium
TATACGTATCTAAATCTTTATCACCACGCCCCGATAAATTAACCACCACCACATCGGTCGGTTTAAAAGTCAATTTATCTAGAGCTGCCAGAGCATGCGCCGATTCGATTGCCGGAATAATGCCTTCTAGCTTGCACAATTCCATTCCCGCTTGCATAGCTTCATCGTCTGTAGCATTTAAAAATTGGGCACGTCTACTTTTAAATAAATGCGCGTGCAATGGTCCAACTCCGGGATAATCTAAGCCAGCCGAAATGGAATAAGGTTCTGTTATTTGTCCATCTTCGGTTTGCATCAACAAGGTTTTACTGCCGTGGATAATTCCCAAATGTCCCAAAATACTGGTGGCCGCACTGTCGCCAGAATCAATACCTTTTCCGGCGGCTTCAACCGCAATCAACTTTACCGATTCCTCATCCAAATAATGATAAAAAGCACCGGCAGCATTGCTGCCACCGCCAACACAAGCCAAAATAAAATCAGGGTTTTCGCGGCCTTCTTGTTCTTGTAATTGCCATCTCATTTCTTCGGATATCACCGATTGAAATCGGGCTACCATATCGGGATATGGATGCGGACCAACCACCGAACCAATGATGTAAAATGTATTGGTCGGGTTGCTAATCCAGTCGCGAATGGCTTCATTGGTGGCATCTTTTAAAGTCCGACTTCCCGATAAAGCAGGAACTACCGAAGCGCCTAACATTTTCATACGTGACACATTTGGCGCTTGTCTGGCAATGTCAATTTCGCCCATATACACAATGCATTCTAATCCCATCAATGCGCAAACCGTAGCCGTAGCAACGCCGTGCTGTCCGGCACCAGTTTCGGCTATAATGCGTGTTTTTCCCATTCGTTTTGCCAATAAAATCTGACCAATGGTGTTATTGATTTTATGCGCACCGGTATGGTTTAAATCTTCGCGTTTTAAATAGATTTTGGTCTTGTACTTTTCTGATAACCGCTTGGCAAAATATAAAGGTGATGGACGTCCAACATAATCTTTAAGCAATTTATCAAAATCCTTTTTAAAAGATTCTTCACCCATAATTTTAAGATATTCTCGGCGGAGTTGCTCTACATTTTGATACAACATTTCGGGAATGTAAGCACCACCGAATTCGCCGTAATACCCATTTTTATCTACAAAATAACTCATATTAAGTCGTGTTTAAATATTTTTAATTTTTCAATATTTTTTATTCCAGGCGCCACTTCAAACCGACTGTTGACATCAATGGCAAAACAATATTTTGATGCAGGATTTTGCCTAAAAGATTTTAAATCGTCGATGGATTCAAGACCAATACCGCCACTTAAAAAATAGGGTTTTTGT
>JAVHOP010000156.1:1439-5773 GCA_036170135.1 Flavobacteriaceae bacterium
ACAAAGACGCCAACTTTTTTAATGGTTTTTGGAAGATTTGGTATGCCTCCATCAAAATTGCGTTTCGATTTTTTATAGAAAATAAATCCCATATAATTGGGCTGTAAATCAGCTACCGCTTGGATGTTTTCGGAATATTTCATCCCACAAATTTTGAGTTTCATAAACTTAGTTTTTTGATAAATTCCTGACAGGCAAATCCGGGATTTTGAGTCTTCATAAAATTCTCACCAATCAAAAAACCTTGAAATCCATATTCTCGCAATCCAATAATGATTCGCGGGTCGCTGATGCCACTTTCTGATACTTTGATGCAACTATTTGGAATTTGACTAGATAAAGTAATGGAGTGTTCTATGTCAACTTCAAAGGTTTTTAAATTTCTATTATTGATTCCGATAATTTTACCATCCAAATCTATTTTGTCGAGTTCTTGTTTCGAGTGAACTTCGTAAAGCACATCCAAACCCAAGTCTTCGGCTAAGCGCCCAAAGGTTTTAAGTTCAATTTTTGACAAACAAGCGGCAATCAGCAAAACAACATCAGCGCCAATGGCTTTGGCTTCAACAATCTGAAAAGCATCTACAATAAAATCTTTTCTTAAAATGGGGATGGTTTCGTTAATAGCTCGCGCCTGCATAACATCTAGAATGTTGCCTCCAAAAAAATGGCTATCGGTTAAAATAGATTGTGCTGCAACGCCAGCTTTTAAATAACCATCGGTTACTTCGATGACCGAAACTTGATTGTTTATCATTCCTTTTGAAGGCGATTGCCGTTTAAATTCGGCTATAATTCCTGTCGAATTTTTATCTGTCAAGGCTTTTTTTAAGGATAAAGGCGTGCGTTTAAAATTCGGGCTTTTAATCAAATTAACAATTAAAACATCGCGTTTAAGCTGCGCTATTTCTTGCTTTTTATGAGCTATGATGTTTGACAAAATGGTCATGGTTATTCTAAATTTAAAGATTCAATTCTCTTAGTTTTTTAAATGATTTTAAGGCATTTTTTTGCTTTAAAGATACTTTAGCTAATTCAAAACCTTCTAGATGCGAACAATTATTTACGATTGAAATTGCCAATCCGGCATTGGCACAAACCACCATATTTTGAGCCTCGGTACCGCGACCTTCTAAAATATCGACAAATATTTTTGCGGCTTCTCTTATAGAATTACCACCGTAAATTTGGGCTTGCACAATCGGCATTAAGTTAAGCGAACTCGGTGTAAACATTGAGTCTTGCTGTTTGGTAATGACTTTGGTTGCATCGGTTAACGAAATCTCGTCATAGCCCGCCAAATCGTATAAAATGGCATAATTTTTATTGCTTTCTTGAAATAAATAACCATACAAGCGCGCCAATTCTAAATTAAAAACTCCCACCATTTGGTTTTTAGGGACAGCCGGATTTACCAGTGGTCCCAACATATTGAAAAAAGTTTTAACCCCAAGCTCTCTTCGGATGGGCGCCACATGTTTCATAGCCGGATGAAATAACGGCGCATGTAAAATACAAATGCCTGCTTGTTCTAAACTTCGCTTTAATTTGGAAGCATCATTGGTGAATTTAATATCTAAATATTCTAACACATTAGACGAACCACAAACCGATGACACCCCATAATTGCCGTGTTTGGTGACTTTTACACCGGCTCCTGCCACCACAAATGAGGCTAAAGTTGAAATGTTAAAAGTGTTTTTACCATCGCCACCGGTACCACATAAATCGACCGTATTAAAATCGGATAAATCAATTTTTAAGCAAAGTTCTAACAGCGCATCTCGAAATCCAGATAATTCTTGAATGCTCACGCTTCGCATCATATAAATGGTTAGAAAAGAAGCGATCTGGCTGTTGTTATATACCCCATTCGAGATGTTAATCAAAGTCTGTTTAGCCTCTTGATTGCTGAGCTTTTCTTGATTGATTAAGCGGTTTAGTATTAGTTTCATTATTTAATTTTTAGTTTAGGTTTGACATTCACAAACCTGATAATATTTTTTTAATAGATTCCCGCCTTCGCGGGAATGACAATGTTATTTTTAGTGTTCAACCCAGTTTTTTAAAATTGTTTTTCCTTCGGGTGTTAAAACCGATTCGGGATGGAACTGCACACCACGCACATCATAATCGCGATGGCGCAACGACATGATTTCTCCTTGCGCATCTACCGATGTGGCAATTAATTCATCAGGCAAATTTTTTGCAACCACCCAAGAATGATAACGCCCCACGCTTAAGGTTTTTGGTAAATCTTTAAACAAAACCTCATCAAAATTGATTAGTTCAATATCAGAAGCCACCCCGTGATAAACCGATTTTAAATTTACCAAGCTACCACCAAAAACTTCGGCTATAGCTTGTTGTCCCAAACAAACGCCTAAAATACTTTTGTGTGGTGCATAAGTTTGTATGATTTTTTTTAACAAACCTGCTTGGTCGGGTAAACCGGGTCCGGGCGATAACACTATTTTATCAAATACCGCAACTTCATCAAGCGTTAATTTATCATTCCGCTTGACGGTCACATCACAACCTAATTCTTGTAAATATTGCACCAAATTGTAAGTAAATGAATCGTAATTATCTATTACTAATATTTTCATAATTTTTCCCATCCCTAACCCTTCCCAAAGGGAAGGGAACTTAATGTTCTGTTATTTTTATACTTGTTCAATACTCTTTATTTAATCCCTTATAGTTTCTTCCCTTCGGGAAGACGGAAGATGGGATGTTTATATTTCTTCTGCTAATTTTAAAGCCTTTTTTAAGGCTCCCAATTTATTGTAAACCTCTTGCAATTCATTTTCGGGTGTTGATTTTGATACGATTCCAGCTCCTGCCTGATAATACAAACGATAATTTTTACTTAAAAATGAACGGATAATGATAGCGTGATTAAAATTGCCATCAAAATCCATAAAACCAATTGCGCCACCATAAAAAGAACGATTTACGGGTTCATATTTTGCAATTAATTCCATCGCTTTATATTTTGGTGCGCCACTTAAAGTCCCGGCCGGAAAGGTATCGGCCACCACTTGCATGGTGCTAACCTCGGCTCTTTTATTGCCAATAACTTTAGAAACTAGATGGATAACGTGTGAGAAAAACTGAATTTCTTTATAATTTTTTACCTTAACGGAGGTACAACTGCGACTCAAATCGTTTCGTGCCAAATCGACTAACATGACGTGTTCGGCATTTTCTTTTTCATCGGTTGCCAAGGCTTTTGCCGAGGCTAAATCGACTTCATCTTTACCTGTTCGCTTAAAAGTCCCTGCAATGGGATGAATTTCGGCTTGACCGCTATGAACCACCAATTGCGCTTCGGGTGATGAGCCGAAGATTTTAAAATTGCCATAGTCAAAATAAAATAAATACGGCGACGGATTTATCGACCTTAAGGCACGATAAACATTGAATTCGTCACCTTTAAAACCTTGCGAAAAGCGACGTGATAAAACCAACTGAAACACATCGCCAATTTGGGCATGCTTAATAGCTTTTTTTACCATATCTTTAAACAAGTTATCGTTTAAAAGACTGGCCTCATCATTTAAATTAGAATAATTAAACGCGCTAAAATTTGAAGCCGTTATAATTTGAGAAATCTGCTCTAAATTATCAGCTTTATTGTAACTGTGAGAAAACAAATAAGCCTCGTTGTTAAAGTGGTTGATGACGATAATATTTTGATAAACGGCGTAATAAATATCGGGGATATTGAGCTCGTCTTGAGCTGTTTTTATTTTGATATCTTCGAAATAACGCACTGCATCATAGGCAATATACCCAAATAAACCGTTATTGATAAAATTAAAATCCTGCTTTTCGGTTTTAAATTGTTGGCCGAATAGCTGAATTTGCTTGGCTACATCTATATTCTTTGTAATTGGTAGTTTGTGTTGTGTGCCATCGGGAAAGTTTGTTGTAATTAGCTCATCTTTAACAGCAATATGCGCAATGGGATTGCAACAAATATAGGAAAAGCTATTTTCGTTGCCCTGATAATCGGAACTTTCAAGTAAAATACTGTTCGGAAATTTATCGCGAATCTTGAGATAAACTTGCACCGGTGTAAGCATATCGGCTAAAATTTTTTTATAAGTAGTTTTTAAGGTGTACATTTTATCATTAATTTTATTACAAAAAAAAAAGGCTTGTCGTGAAGACAAGCCTTTTTGTATTTTATATATACTACAATAGCTAACTCACGACTTTTTTAGTTCGTTTATCCACCACCAAGTATTTACTGTTAAATTCATCTTTTGTTTTGTTGCGACAAATGTAAAATTAATTTTGAATTATAAACAAGGATTTTTAAAAAA
>JAVHOP010000157.1:0-11069 GCA_036170135.1 Flavobacteriaceae bacterium
AGACACTTGATTCTAATTGGGTATCGGTTGTGGGCAATCAAATTGATAAATTTTCAACCGTTGTAGGTAATTATATTAAAATACCGTTTGTAACTTTGTGTAATAGTGGAACTTCTGCACTTCATTTGGCATTGCAGGTTTTAGGAGTTAAACGCGGTGATTTTATTTTAACATCTACTTTTACATTTGTGGCCTCGGTGAACCCAATTAAATATTTGGGGGCAATACCAATTTTGGTAGAGTCGGAATCGGAGACTTGGAATATGAGTCCTTATTTTTTGGAAGAGAGCATTCTATGGTGTCTAAAACAAGGCAAAAAGCCAAAGGCCATTTTGTTGGTTCACCTTTACGGGATGCCAGCTCAACTTGATAAAATTTGCAAAATTGCTTTGAAATATGACATTCCACTTATTGAAGATGCTGCCGAATCTTTGGGTAGTATGTTTAAAAATAGATGTTTGGGAATTTTTGGTGAGCTTGGTTTGTATTCATTTAATGGCAATAAAATTATTACGACTTCGGCTGGTGGCGCTCTATTTTCTAAAAACGAAAATTATATTAAGAAAGCTGCATTTTTAGCATCCCAAGCCAAGGAACCCAAATCATATTACCATCATAAAGAAGTGGGTTACAATTATCAGATGACTACATTACAAGCCGCTATGGGATTGGGACAATTCACGCAATTAGACAATTACATCGCTTTGCGTCGTCGTAATTTTGACTATTATAAAAAAACTTTAAGTCCGTTAGGAATTCAGTTTCAACAAGAACCAAATACAGATTATTATAGTAACAGATGGCTAACCACTATTTTATTAGATGAAAAAATAATAAACCCCGAAGGTTTGAAAAGCGGTTTAGAAGTCGAAAATATAGAATCACGGTTTTTGTGGAAACCAATGCATACACAACCTTTGTACAAAACAGCAAAATATTTTGGAGATCACACTTCCGAAAAACTTTTTAAAAAAGGATTGTGTTTGCCATCTGGTTCTAGTTTAAGTGAAGTTGATTTAGAACGTGTTACAGATGTAATTATAAATAAATTAAGAGCTTAGAATTTAATTAAGCTTCCTTGTTTAGGAAAAATAAGTTTTAAGTTTAAGGTGTTAGCTTTTAACAGCTCATCCTTAATGAGCGCTTCATTGTTTTCGTGTGGTTTGCGATGTGTGATGATAATTGGGAAGTTTTTTAATGCTTGTTTGCTAGTTAATTCGGCTAAAGCATTCATCTCATTGTAAAATAATTCAGGTTTTAAATGACCAAAAAGTTTAGTATTTGGCTGTGAATTTGGATAAGAAACTTCAATAAATATAGCTTTAAGTTGTTTATTTTTAATTAAGGGTGCTACGCTTTTCCAAAGTTCGTGTAGATTATCCGATTTTTCTACCTCATCAGAGCCGGTATCGCCTAAATATAAAATATAATTGTCCATATCACGTATCAAAAAGGCTTGACTTTGGTATGGATTTGAATGACTCAAGTCAAATGAAGTAACAAAAAGTTTTGTGTTTAAAATTGCGATTTCCTGTTTTGGGGTTAAAGTTTCAAAATGGTAAGTGTTTAATTGTGGTTTTTCACCTTGGTCGGTAAAATTAGCCCAGTTTTGCCAAGTAAAATAGTTTTTGGTAAAGACATCAATAACATAAGGCGACGCATAAATTGTTTTTTGGATATCGGCAGGTGCATTCATAATTAACCCAGCAACATGATCTAAATGCGCGTGCGAAATTAGATAAGCTTTGATATTATTTTGAAGGATATATTCTGCGTTTGCATTAAAGATTCCATTTGAAATTGCTTTAGAAATTCCAGCATATACAGTACCTGCATCTAAGCAAATATAATTTTCTGAATTTATTGGCGCTAATAGATAAGCCGATAAATTACTTTCGTCTAAGCCACCTTTAACGCCGAGGGGAATGACTTTAAAAGTTTGTTTTTGGGCTTGCGTTTTAGTAAAAATCAGCACTAAAAAAAGCGACAAATAAATAATAAGGTGTTTCATTAAATGGTCGTATTATTTTTAAGACACAAATTAAGTAAAAATATTACATAAAAACGCTTAAGCCGATAAAATATCACCTTCCCCTTTTGTCGGTAAATTAGACACTCCCATTAAATATAAATCGACTGCTCTAGCAGCTTCGCGACCTTCGGAGATAGCCCAAACAATTAATGATTGACCGCGGTGCATATCGCCAGCAGTAAAAATATTTTGAATATTGGTTTGATAATTAGTTGCTTTATAATTAGTTCGCTCATCGGTTTTGATGCCTAATTGTTTTGCTATAGTTTGATCTGGTCCCATAAAACCAAGTGCTAACAAAACTAAATTACAAGGCCAAATCTTTTCAGAGCCTTCAATTTCTATTAATTCAGGTCTCTTACCTTGCACTATTTTCCAAGAAACTTCAACTGTTTTTAAAGCTGTTAATTCGCCTTTTTCATTACAAATAAATTCCTTGGTATTAATAAGCCAATTTCGTTTACAACCTTCTTGGTGTGAGGAACTTGTCTTTAACTGAAGTGGCCAAAACGGCCAAGGTGTTGTCTCACTTCTCCCTATTGGGGGTTTTGGCATTATCTCAAAATTGGTAACCGATTTAGCTCCTTGTCGGTTTGAGGTGCCAACACAATCGGAACCTGTATCGCCCCCACCAATAACAATAACATGTTTCCCTTTCGCGCTAATAAGCTGTTCGGCAATAGGTTTATTTAAAATTTGTTTAGTTTGTTGAGTTAAAAAAGACATTGCCTGAACTACGCCTTTGTTATCAGAACCACTAACCTGAATGCCCCTTCTAACCGTGGCGCCACCACATAAAACAACGGCATCAAATTTATCTAAATCGCTCACTTTATAGTTAACGCCTACATTTACATTTGTTTTAAAAATAATTCCCTCTGCTTTAAGGAGGTTGACACGGCGGTCGATAAGATGTTTTTCGAGTTTAAAATTCGGAATACCATATCGCAGTAAGCCACCTATTTCATCATCTTTCTCAAAAACTGTTACAGTATGACCCACCCGGTTGAGTTGTTGAGCGGCTGCTAATCCCGATGGACCAGAGCCTACAACGGCAACCTGTTTTGCGGTTCTTTTTTTTGGTATTTCAGGAATAATCCAACCTTCAGAAAAACCGCGTTCTACAATGTTTTTTTCGATATTTTCTATTGAAACCGGATTATTGATGATTCCTAAAACACATGATTTTTCGCACGGCGCCGGGCATAATCTTCCCGTAAATTCAGGAAAATTGTTAGTTGAATGCAATATTTTTAGGGCTTTTTTCCATGCACCTTTAAAAACCATATCATTAAAATCGGGAATCAAATTCCCGAGCGGACATCCACTATGGCAAAATGGCACACCGCAATTCATACACCTTGCCCCTTGATCTTGTAAACCTTTTTCTTGTAATGAAATCGTAAATTCATTAAAATTCTTTACGCGTTTTTTTACGGGCAAACAATTGTCATCTTGTCGTGTAAATTCTTTAAAACCTCCTAATTTTCCCATTTTATGCGACTATAATATCAAATTTTTTTTCCGTTGCTATGCGCTCCAAAGCCAATTTGTATTCTTTCGGAAAAACTTTTATAAAGTTAATCACTTCTTGCTCCCAGTTTTCTAAAATTAGTTTAGCTAAATGACTATTGGTATAAGTTTTATGATTTTGTATCAATTCACGGAGCGCATTTTTATCAATAGCTGTCAACTTTTCTAAATCAACCATCTCTAAATTGCAAAGTTGGTCGCTAAATTGTAAATTTTTATTATAAACATAAGCTATGCCACCGCTCATTCCTGCGCCAAAATTTCGTCCAGTCTTACCCAAAATAACTACTTTACCTCCAGTCATATATTCACAACCGTGATCACCAATCCCTTCAACTACAGCAATAGCGCCCGAATTGCGAACGGCAAATCGCTCTCCGGCAATGCCATTGATGTATGCTTCGCCCGAAATAGCCCCATAAAAGCAAACATTTCCAACAATGATATTATCTTCTGCCAAAAAGGTAGCCGCCTCTGGTTTTTGGATGATTATCTTTGCGCCAGATAGACTTTTGCCGAGATAATCATTGGTTTCTCCGATAACTTTTAGTGTTAAACCTTTGGTTGCAAAAGCACCAAAACTTTGACCTGCCGAACCCTTAAAGGTGATGTTTAAGGTGTTTTCGGGCAAACCATCTTCGCCATATAGTTTTGAAATTTCGTTGCTAGTAATTGCGCCAACAGTTCTATCGGTATTGTGTATGGAGTAAACTAGGGTGGTTTTTATTTTGTTTTTAATAGCTGGTTTGGCATCGCTAATAATCTTAAGGTCTAGTACATTATGTAAAAAATGATTTTGTCCTTCGACATTCGAAAGTATCTTTTTGCCGTTAGTGAGTGGTTGATGTAAAATAGCAGATAAATCGAGACCCGCTGCTTTATAATGATTTTCGACTTTTTTGGTGTTTAACTTATGGGTTTGTCCGATCATTTCCTGAATGGTTCTAAAACCGAGTTGCGCCATGATTTCACGCAATTCTTGCGCAACAAAATACATAAAGTTAATTACGTGATCTGGTGTTCCTTTAAAGTTTTTTCGCAGTTCGGGATCTTGAGTGGCAATTCCAACTGGGCAAGTATTCAGGTGGCAAGCACGCATCATAATACAACCCGAAGCAACTAGAGGAGCCGTTGCAAAGCCAAATTCTTCGGCTCCTAAAAGGCAAGCAATGGCAACATCGCGGCCTGTTTTTAATTGACCGTCGCATTCTAAAACCACGCGACTTCTCAGATTATTTAGAATTAATGTTTGTTGTGCTTCGGCTAAGCCTAGTTCCCAAGGTAATCCGGCATGCTTTAATGATGTTAATGGCGATGCCCCTGTACCACCATCGTAACCCGAGATTAAAATCACATCTGCCTTAGCTTTGGCAACGCCAGCAGCAATAGTTCCAACCCCAACTTCTGAAACCAATTTAACATTGATACGTGCATCGCGATTGGCGTTTTTAAGATCAAAAATGAGCTGTGCCAAATCTTCAATAGAATAAATATCGTGATGTGGCGGTGGTGAGATTAAGCCAACGTAAGGTGTTGAATTTCGTACTTTAGCTATCCATGGATACACTTTTTCGGCGGGTAATTGACCGCCTTCGCCAGGTTTAGCGCCCTGCGCCATTTTTATTTGAATTTCTTTGGCATTGGTTAAATAATTGCTCGAAACGCCAAACCTACCCGAAGCTACTTGTTTGATGGCGCTATTTTTCCAATCACCATTTGGCATTTTTTTAAAACGTGCTTTGTCTTCGCCGCCTTCGCCTGAGTTAGATTTTCCACCAATACGATTCATCGCAATAGCGAGATTTTCATGGGCTTCTTGGCTAATAGAACCATAAGACATGGCCCCAGTTTTAAATCGCTTTACAATTTCGGTCCAAGGTTCTACCTCTTCAATCGGAATTGGATCGAGGTTATCAAACTCCAACAAACCTCTTAAAGTCATTAAGTTTTTTGTTTGATTGTTAATAGATTCGGTATAAACTTTATAGGCATCCAAGTTTTTTTCTCTAACAGCTTGTTGTAATTTAGCAATGGTATTTGGGTTAAACATGTGTTTTTCACCATTTCTACGCCAGCGATAGTCGCCACCAATTTCTAAATTTGTCAAATTATTTGAAAAAGCATTGCGGTGTTTTTTTTCAATTTCGCGTTCAATTTCGTACAAGCCAATTCCTTCAATTCTCGAAGGGGTATAAGGAAAATATTTTTTTGAAAATTTACTGTTAAGCCCTAAAATTTCAAATATTTGAGAAGATCTATAGGAGTGAAGGGTTGAAATTCCGACTTTATTCATAATTTTTAAAATGCCTTTGCCAATGGCGTAATTAAAATTTCTAACGGCTTGATGGGGTGTTATGTTTTGAATAACATTATTATCAACCAAATTTTTGATTATTTCATTAACCATATAAGGATTTATGGCGCTTGCACCATATCCAAACAAGGTGGCAAAGTGGTGGGGTTCACGCGGTTCTGCGGTTTCGATGATAATGCCAAATTTTGAACGCAAATCGGCTTTGTAAAGCGAGTGGTGTACATAAGAACAAGCGAGCAAAGCGGGAATGGGAGCCTTTTCTTTATCTACATTTCTATCGGATAAAATAATGATAGTTGCATTGTTAGAGACTTCATTTTCAATTTGCTTTATGATGTCATCAAGGGCAGTTTCTAATCCGTTAAGTCCTTTATTAATAGGGTACAAAATAGGAATAACTACCGCTTTAAAATCGGGATGATTGATATTTTTAATTTTATCTAAGTCGGCATTAGAAATAACCGGATTTTGAATGCGCAACTTTTTAGCTTGTTCTTTATTGATGTTAAAAATATTTCGATCTTGCCCGATAGCTAAACTAATATCGGTAATGATATTTTCGCGAATGCCATCTAAAGGCGGATTTGTAACCTGTGCAAAAAGTTGTTTGAAATAATTGTATAATAATTGAGGTTTATCGGAAAGAACAGCTAAGGGCGTGTCGTTTCCCATAGACCCAATAGATTCTTTAAGCGTTATGCTCATAGGCGTTATTATGGTCGCAATATCTTCTTGGGTGTAGCCAAATATTTTAAGTCGGGTGTTGTAATCGGTTGGTTCTTCGAGTAATTTTAAATCGTTATAAGGTATTTTAGAAAGTGGTAGCGTATTTTCTAAAACCCAAGATTCATAAGGTTTTTTTGATGCAATTTTGTGTTTAATTTCGTCATCCTCAATAATGCGACCAGCATTCATATCTACCAAAAACATTTTACCTGGTTCTAAACGACCGTGTTTAACAACGTTTTCGGGTTTAATATTTAAGACGCCAATTTCGGATGACATTACCACATTGCCATTTTTTGTGATGGTATATCGCGACGGCCTTAAGCCATTACGGTCGAGTATTGCTCCAATTATATTGCCATCGGTAAAAGGAATAGAGGCGGGACCATCCCAAGGCTCCATAATACAAGCGTTAAATTCATAAAATGCCTTTTTTTCGGCACTCATGGTTTGGTGTTTTTCCCACGCTTCGGGAACGAGCATCATCAATGCTTCGGGTAATGAGCGACCAGTCATTAAAAGCAATTCTACCACCATATCCATAGAAGCAGAATCGGATTTTCCACTTAAAATAATTGGAAAAAGTCTTTTGATATCTTCTCCAAAAATTGGACTTTCCATCAAGGCTTCGCGAGCGCGCATCCTGCTTACGTTGCCACGGAAGGTATTAATCTCGCCATTATGACATAGATATCTAAAAGGTTGTGCCAAATCCCAAGAAGGAAACGTATTTGTTGAAAATCGCTGGTGTACTAAAGCTAGGCGTGTAACAACAGTGGGGTCTTTTAAATCGGGATAATAATTACTGATGTCTTCGGGTACTAATAACCCCTTATAGATGATAGTGGTAGTGGATAAACTAGGCACATAAAAGTAGTGACGTTCGGCTATTTTAGAATTTATTATGGCGTGTTCAGTTATTTTTCGGGCTGTAAATAATTTGGTATTAAACTGGTTTTCGGTTAATTCGAGTTTGTTTTTACCGATGAAAACCTGTTTTATTTTGGGTTCTGTTTTTGCAGCTATTATTCCTAATTTTGAAGAGTCAACTGGAACATCTCGCCAGCCTAAAATACACATTCCCTGTTCCTTAATATTATTTTCAAAAATTTGAATGCAGTAATCACTCTGATTATAACTTTTAGGGAGAAAAACCATCCCAACGGCATATTCTTTGGGTTTAGGCAATATAAATTTGCAAACACTCTCAAAAAATAAGTGTGGTATATCAATTAAAATACCTGCTCCATCGCCTGTTCTCCCATCTGAACTTACAGCGCCCCGATGTTCTAATTTTATCAAGATTTCGAGTGCTTGATGTATTATTTCATTGGTTTTTTCACCTTTAAGGTTACAAATAAATCCTGCGCCACAATTGTCGTGTTCAAATTCTGGCAAATACAATCCCTGTTCTTTCATATCGTAAACAATAATTCACAATATTAGTAAAAACATTGATAAATATTTATTTAATTAACGAAAACGATATCGTTAATTATACTAAAAATAAAAAATAATATATAAAATGAAATATTAGAATTAAGGCAATGTTAAATTAAGAATTTGGTAAAATATCTTTGATAAATGACTTGTAAAATTTCAATTTGGCAATCTAGTGTTTTGGTTTTTTGTTCATTAAAGTTAAATTAAAAGCATAATTTAGATTAAAAAAGGTAAAGATAAAGAGTCTTTTGAATGTTAAAAAGCAAAAATTTAAATTATCGCGTTAAACAAAAAAAACCGGGAGCTTTTTAATCAAAAATTCTCCCGGCAACAAATTAACCTTATGAGTTGTATGCTTTTTCGCCGTGTTCATAGTAATCTAGCCCATTCTCTTCTTCTTTCTTTGTAACGCGAATTCCAATTGTATGTTTAAGTCCATAAAATAAAACCAATCCACAGGCAACCGTCCAAAGCGCAACAGCCGTGATCCCAATGAGTTGCGTAACAATTAAATCGGTTCCCCCACCATAAAATAAACCAGTAAGTCCATTTTCTTTAGCAAAAAAACCTACCATAAGTGTGCCGAAAGCACCATTGACTCCATGGACTGAAATGGCTCCAACTGGGTCGTCAATTCTGACAATATTATCAAAAAATTCTACCGCAAGAACAACTAATACGCCTGCCATCAAACCAATTAATAGCGCACCACCCGGTGTTACTGTATCGCAACCTGCAGTAATAGCTACCAATCCTGCAAGCACGCCATTCAATGTTATACTCAACCCCGGTTTGCCGTATTTTAGCCAAGTAAAAGCCAAAGTTGCACAGCCTCCAGAGGCAGCCGCCGCGTTTGTAGTAACAAAAATTCTCGCTACTAAATTTGGATCTGAAAGACTTAAAGTAGAACCCGGATTAAATCCAAACCAACCTAACCATAATAAGAAAACACCTAAAGTACCAATCAATAAATTGTGACCGGGAATGGCATTAGTTTTTTTGTTTTTGTATTTTCCTATACGCGGCCCCAATACTGCTGCACCAACTAATGCTAACCAGCCACCAACCGAATGAACTACGGTAGAGCCGGCAAAGTCGTGAAATCCGATGCCAGCTAACCAACCCCCTCCCCAAATCCAATGGCCCGAAATTGGATAAATTATTAGGGATATAAATACGCTATATACCAAATATGAACTAAACTTGGTGCGCTCGGCCATTGCTCCAGATACAATTGTAGCTGCGGTAGCGGCAAATACTAATTGAAAAAAGAAAAATGCTAAATTTGGGATGCCTTTTGGTGCGTGATTAACTTCGGAGAATGGTTCGAAGGCACCAAAAAATCCGGTTCCGACGCCAAACATAAAGCCATAACCAATCAGCCAAAAAACGATGGTTCCGATACAAAAATCCATTAAGTTTTTAAAAAGAATATTAGTCGTGTTTTTTGAACGTGTAAAACCCGCTTCTACTAATGCAAACCCTGCTTGCATAAAAAATACTAAGGCACCTGTAATCAAAATCCAAAAGGTGTCTATACTCGATACTACTGTTGTTAAATCCATATAAAATTTTTTAAATTATTAAGCTTTAATATATAATGAATCGGGACCTTTTTCACCAGTACGAATCCGAATTGATTCGTCTATTGTTGAAATAAATATTTTGCCATCGCCCATTTCTCCCGTTTGTGCCGATTTTAAGATGGCTGTTATGGCGGTTTCTACAAATTTTTCACGGCAAACAAATGAAATTGTGCGGCGTTCTATTAATCGTGTTTCGTAAACAACTGATCTATAAACCGCACTCGATTTTTCGTTGCCAACGCCTGTTACATCCCAGTAAGTAAAGAAATCAATACCTACTTCGTGAAGGGCCTCAAGAACTTCGTCAAACTGAGATCGTCTAATAATTGCTTCAATTTTTTTCATAATTTTAATATTTAAAGTGAGAATCCAAATGTGATATAGACATTTCCTTGATCAGGATTAAAGGTTAAACCTGTATTGACCGGTAAACTAAAGGTGCTTGAAAGCTTGATTTCTTTTGCTGCCAAAAAGCTTAAATTGATTAAACCAGATTTATTGGTTAAGTAATAACCACCATTATCACTAAAAACGCCACCGGCTAAAACACTAAAATCGGTTTCACCAATTTTGGTATTGTATTTAGCTTCAAGATAAGTTGAATAAGACTGTTTGCTTCCGTTTTTGTCGGATCCTGCAAAATTAGTGGCTGCGGTAAAACTAATTGGAAAATTATCAGTATCTGCAATAGTTATTAAAAATTCGTAAACATGGTGACCCGACCCGCCGTGTTTAAAATAATCGTTTGGGGTGCTATCTACCGGAAAATAATAGTCGGTTAACGTAAAAGTTAATTTTTTTGAAGCTCTAACTATCATATAAAGATCGGCTTCTTGGAATTGATTTACGCCACCGGTAGAATAAGCGCCCCAAGCTCCTAGCGAAAAACTCCCCGAAGTTAAAGCTAAAGAAGGCTGAATACTAGCACTGTTTCCACCAAACTGCAGACCCCTCCAAATGTATCGCGATTGAAAAGCGGCACCTAGGTCTAAACTTGTTTTAAGGTTTTTTGTCTCTTGAGCAAAACTTGCTATGCTCATTAATAAAAATACAATGTAAATAATTTTTTTCATAAAGGATTGTTTTTAGTTAGAAATGGTTATTTAATTATTTCGGCACAAATATATTTATTAAAATAAGAAAAACAAGGGGGTATGTTTTAAAAAACTATAAAAATAAAAAATATTGTTTCAATAAAAATGGGTGTGAAATATAAAATACATAAAATAAACATATATTTATATAAAAAATATGGGGTATTGTTAAAAATTAAATATTTTTTTGAGATTTCAATAAATGTAAAAAAAATAAAAAAAATCAAAAAAAAGTCCAACTCATAAAGTTGGACTTATAAAAATGTAGATTTCAGGTTATTTTAATCTCTCAAAATACTTCTCGAGATTACAAAAAAGGAATTTTAATCTCTCAAAATACT
>JAVHOP010000157.1:11169-21463 GCA_036170135.1 Flavobacteriaceae bacterium
CTCGAGATTACAAAAAAGGAATTTTAATCTCTCAAAATACTCCTCGAGATTACAATTTTTTGAATTTCGGAAGTGCCCTCGTAAATCTGAGTGATTTTGGCGTCGCGCATCAATCGTTCAACATGATATTCTTTTACAAAACCATAGCCACCGTGAATTTGAACTGCTTCGGTTGTTACAGCCATAGCAGTTTCGGCAGCATATAACTTAGCCATAGCGCCAGACAAATCGTAATTGTTGTGTTGGTCTTTATCCCAAGCAGCTTTCATACATAAATGACGTGCTGCTTCAATTTGTGTAGCCATATCGGCTAATTTAAAGGCAATAGCTTGATGTTGACTGATTTCTTTACCAAAAGCTTTGCGTTCCTTCGAATATTTTAACGCCAATTCATAAGCGCCCGAAGCGATTCCAAGTGCTTGTGAAGCAATACCAATGCGACCTCCAGCTAAGGTTTTCATCGCAAAAGTAAATCCAAATCCATCCGTGCCAATTCTATTTTCTTTGGGGACTTTCACATCGGTAAACATTAACGAATGTGTATCCGAACCGCGAATTCCCATTTTATTCTCTTTATGCCCCACAACAAATCCAGGTGTGCCTTTTTCTACAATCAAAGCGTTAATACCTTTATGACCTTTTTCTATATGAGTCTGCGCAATAACGATATAAATACTTGCATTGCCACCATTTGTAATCCAGTTTTTAGTGCCGTTTATCAAATAATAATCGCCTTTATCAATAGCGGTTGTACGCTGTGAAGTAGCATCAGAACCAGCTTCGGGTTCACTTAAACAGAATGCCCCAATGATTTCACCTGTTGCTAAACGGGTTAAATATTTTTGTTTTTGAGCCTCTGTTCCGTATGTTTCTAAACCCCAGCAAACCAAAGAGTTATTTACTGACATGCAAACAGATGCCGAGGCATCAATTTTAGAAATTTCTTCCATAGCCAACACATACGAAATAGTATCCATACCGCCACCGCCATATTTTGGGTCAACCATCATACCAAGGAAACCGAGTTCCCCCATTTTTTTTATTTGTTCAGCGGGGAATTTTTGTTTTTCGTCGCGTTCTATAACGCCGGGTAGTAATTCGGTTTGAGCAAAATCACGAGCCGCATCTCTAATCATAATATGCTCTTCTGTAAGGCTAAAATCCATAAAAATATAATTTAATAAGTATTAATATTTGTGTGTTCAAAGTTACTAAAATTATCAAATTTCTATCGTATTTTTACAAAATCATGAATGATAAAATTTGGCACGCAATCGGACTTATGAGTGGCACCTCTTTAGATGGTGTAGATTTAGTATATGTTAAATTTTTTGGGGATAAAGACTCTCATTTTGAGATTTTGAAAACTGAAACTATAAAATATTCAGATTTTTGGAAAAATAAATTGCAAAATGCCTTTGATAAAAAGGAGGATAAACTTGATAAATTATCTATAAAATACGGCATTTTATTAGCCAAAATAATCAATAATTTCATCGCTAAAAATAAGATTGTTACGCTAGATTTTATCGCTTCACATGGTCATACTATTTTTCATAAACCAGATAAAGGTTACACTTTGCAAATTGGCGATGGTTACCAAATGGCAAAATTAACTGGTTATAAAGTGGTTTGTGATTTTAGAACACAAGATGTGAAACTTGGTGGACAAGGTGCGCCTTTAGTGCCTATTGGCGATGCATTTTTATTTGCCGATTACGATTATTGTCTAAACCTTGGTGGCTTTTCGAATAGCTCTTTTGATGAGCATGGAACCCGAAAGGCTTACGATATTTGTCCGGTAAACATTGTTTTAAATTATTTGGCAAATAAACTGAATTTAGAATATGATGCAGGAGGGAAAATTGCCGAATCGGGGGCAATACATACTGATTTGTTAAAGGAGTTAAATGCGCTTTCGTTCTATCGACAACCAGCGCCGAAATCGTTGGGGTTTGAATTTGTCGTCAATTTTATTTTTCCACTTTTTGATAAATATAATTTATCTGTTAATGATTTACTCAGAACTTTTACCGAACATATCGCTAGACAATTGTCGCAAAATATAAAACCTAATAAGCGTGTTTTAGTAACAGGTGGTGGCGCTTATAATGATTTTTTAATAAAGCGATTTAAAGCGATTTCTCATAGTGAATTGATTATTCCTGAACCAGAAATCATCAATTTTAAAGAAGCTTTAATCTTTGCCTTTTTAGGTTTATTGCGAATTAAAAATAAAGTTAATTGCCTAAAAAGTGTTACTGGAGCCAGCAGAGATCACAGTTCTGGAAAAGTATGGTTACCTTAAAAGTATCTGGTATCTGGTCTCTAGTATCAAGTACTCTAAAACGGTCAACTCTAATCAGGGAAGTACATTTCACTTCTCACTTTTCACTTTTCACTTTTCACTTTTCACTTTTATAACCCTTACTAAAAATACTTAGCCATCTGCAATTGTAATTCTCTTGCCTTTTCTTTGGCTTTAGTTGAGAAATCTAATCCGCTTGAAGCGTAAATAATATCACGCGCGGAATTAATAAGCAAGCCGATATTTTTTGAGAGTCCATATTTGCAAACATCGTCAACTGTTCCGCCTTGCGCGCCAACACCCGGAACTAACAAAAAGTGATTCGGAATGACTTTGCGGATATCTTTAAAAAATTCGGGTCTGGTAGCCCCGACTACAAACATCAATCGGTCGCTATTTTTGTAGGTCAGAGCTGTTTTAATTACCTTTAAATACAAGGCTTCGTCGTTTACTTTCAAGTTTTGAAAATCACTACCACCTTGGTTAGATGTCAATGCTAACAGTATGGTTGTCTTATTTTTAAATGCTAAAAATGGTTCAACCGAATCGCTTCCCATATAAGGTGCCACTGTAAGAGCATCAAAATTTAAATCCTCAAAAAAAGCTTTGGCATAGCGAGTAGAAGTATTGCCAATATCGCCACGTTTGGCATCGGCAATGGTAAAAAAATTAGGATAATTTTGATTCAAATAATCAATTGTTTTATGTAGTGCTTGCCAACCTTTGATGCCATAAGCCTCATAAAACGCCACATTTGGTTTATAAGCCACCGCAAATTGATGTGTTGCATCGATAATTTGTTTGTTAAATTCGAAAATAGGATCTTCGAGTTTTAAAAGATGAACGGGAATTTTATCTAAATCTACATCTAAGCCAATACATAGAAACGATTTTTTTAATTTGATTTGAGTGAAAAGTTCTTGAGAAATCATAAGCTGATAAAGTCTGTCACAAAAATAGCAATTTTAATACTTTAAGCTATCTTTGTGTTTCAAAAATTAATCAATTGCCATATTTTCTAAACAAAATATTTTACAGTATTTTAACACTTTTTGGTGTGGTAACGGTCATATTTTTATTGTTTAGTGTTTTGCCGGGTGACCCAGCCAGAATGATGCTTGGGCAAAGAGAAGACAGTGTGCAACTGCAAGTTATCAAACAAAAATATGGATTTGACAAACCTTTGGTACAGCAATATTTTTATTACATAAATGATTTGTCGCCTTTGTCAATTCACAGTAAAAAAGTTGATGATTATACGTATTTGAGTGTTGAAAAATACAATTATTTTAAATTGTTGGTTTTTAATAATTACAGTTTTGTATTGAAACAGCCCTATTTGCGGACTTCTTTTCAAAAAAGCGGACAAAAAGTAAGTCAGATTATAGCCGAAACCCTTCCAAATACAGCAGTTTTGGCGGTTGCCGCAATCAGTTTAGCTTTCATTTTGGGAATTATTCTAGGTGTGATTTCAGCAATTTTTAAAGATACCATTTTAGATAGAAGTATTGCTGTTTTTAGCACTTTGGGAATGAGTGTTCCTTCATTTTTTTCAGCCATATTATTCGCTTGGCTTTTCGGATTTGTGTGGCATCAATTCACGCATCTTCAAATGACGGGCAGCTTATATGAAGTTGATGATTTAGGAAGAGGTATTTACATTCAATGGAAAAATTTAATTCTGCCAGCCACAGTTTTAGGCATCAGACCACTGGCAGCAATTAGTCAGCTAACGCGTGGTGCTTTGCTAGAAGAACTCAATAAAGATTATATCAAAACAGCTAAAGCTAAAGGTTTATCTCCTTATCAAATCATTAAAAAACATGCGCTAAAAAATTCATTAAATCCGGTTGTAACAGCCATATCTGGTTGGTTTGCATCGCTTTTAGCAGGAGCAGTTTTTGTGGAATATATTTTTAATTGGAACGGTTTGGGAAAAGAAATTGTATCTGCCTTGAATACCTTAGATTTGCCCGTAATTATGGGAAGCGTTTTGGTTATCGCCACCATGTTTTTAATCATCAATATCTTAGTAGATTTTATTTACAGATGGCTAGACCCAAGAATAAGATTAAGTTAAACTTTAAAAAATTAAATAAATGAGGACAAAAATTGTAGCGGGAAACTGGAAGATGAACCTAGGTTATAAAGCATCTATTCAACTTTCTAATGACATCGAAAATAGTTTAAAAAACACAAAACTAAACAATACAAGAGTGTTGGTTGCACCAACATTTGTCAATTTAAAAGGTGTTGTTGATCAATTGAATAAAGGTGTGGTTGAAGTTGCAGCTCAAAACATGCACCAAGCCACAAACGGTGCATTTACCGGAGAAATAGCAGCCGAAATGCTTAAAGAAATCGGCGTTAAGACCGTTATTTTAGGACATTCAGAACGTCGGACTTATTTTAATGAAACGGATGCTGCTTTAGCAGAAAAAGTGAGTACCATTCTTAAACAAGATATGGAAACCATATTCTGTTTTGGTGAAGTTTTAGAAGACCGCAAATCTGGCAATCATTTTAAAGTGGTTGAATCGCAAATTAAAAATGGACTTTTTCATATCTATGCTTCCGATTGGAAAAATATTATTTTGGCTTATGAACCTGTTTGGGCGATAGGAACCGGCGAAACTGCCAGTCCAGAGCAAGCTCAAGATATGCACGCTTTTATCAGAAATTTAGTAGCGAGCAAATATGGCGCTGAAGTTGCCAATAAGGTTTCAATCCTTTACGGCGGTAGTGTAAAACCCGGTAATGCCAAAGAAATCTTTTCTAAACCTGATGTTGACGGTGGTTTAATTGGTGGAGCAGCACTAAATCTAAACGATTTTATTGCCATTATTCAAGCCGCAAATCTTTAAATTTTAAGTAAGATGGTTTATATTTCTTATGATTTTATTATCTCACCTTTAGAATTGGGGCGTGACATTTTAATTGCTGAGCTCGAAGAAGTTGGCTTTGAAAGTTTTGTTGAAACCGATGCAGGTGTGATTGCCTATATTAAAAAAGAAGAGTGGAGTGGAACCTTGCTAAACGACATCCAAATTTTAAACTCAGCTGAATTTAAAATCACTTATAATAAAGAAGAAATTGCTCAAGTCAATTGGAATATTGAATGGGAAAAAAACTTTAATCCGCTAATAATAGATGAAAAAGTTAGCATTAGAGCGCCTTTTCATAGCAAGCCCGGAAATATTGATTACGACTTAATTATTGAGCCAAAAATGAGTTTTGGTACAGGTCATCATCAAACCACACACGTGATGATTCAACATTTATTGGATATAGATTTATCAGATAAAAAGGTTTTAGATATGGGCTGTGGCACTGGAATCTTAGCAATTTTTGCAGAAAAAAGAGGAGCCAGTTTTATTGATGCCATTGATAATGATGCTTGGTGTTACGAAAATTCTGTTGAAAATGTCGAACGTAATAATTGCCATAACATCCATGTTTACAAGGGTGATGCAGCACTTTTAAAAGATAAATCTTACGATTTTATTATAGCCAATATCAATAGGAATATCCTTTTGCAGGATATCAGAACTTATAGTAAATGTCTTGAAAAGGATGGCATTTTATTGTTAAGTGGCTTTTATACAGAAGATATTCCAGCAATTGAAACCGAAGCACAAAAAAATCATCTCAAAAAAGTTAGTTTTATAGAACGAGACAATTGGGTTGGTGTAAAATTTATAAAAATCTAAAAATATTTATAATTTTGTACCATATTTTAAAATGATGGGAACACAAAGAAAATATCAAGAAGCATTTTCGGTTTTAGAAGAACAAGAAGATTTACACGAAATTATTCTTTTTAATGACGCGGTTAATACTTTCGAACACGTTATTGAAATGCTCATTAAAGTTTGTGAACACACGCCAGAACAAGCCGAACAATGCTCAATTATTGTCCATAATAACGGCAAATGTATTGTAAAAACTGGCGATTATTCCGATTTAAAACCGCGTTGTACTAAATTACTTGAGGCAGGTTTATCGGCAGAATTGGTTTAAAAATTACTAGTTTACTTCTAGTTATCTTATTAATCTGGTAAATTATTAATCTGTTGCTTGATAGCAGATAACCAGATTGTCAAGTCTTCGGCTGCTTTAGAGTTATTATTTATTACCCAATCACCAGTTTGTTTTAAGAGTATTTTATTATAGGTTTTTGTTTGTGTATTAAAGGTATAGCCTAAGTAATAAGCACCGCCCGCATCGGCCATTTCATTTTTTGGCTTGGTGGTAGTAGCGCTGGCAGCTTTTGATAATAAAATTAATTTAGATTTTAATTCTTCCTTGTTGATGGACATACAAATACCATTTGTTTGTCCTAAATTAGTGTCCATATCTTGTTCACTTATTTGATTTAACGAATCAACATCTTTCCACTTGCTTGGCAAGTTATAGCAATATACATTTCCAATAGAATCGATTAAAAAACCAGAATGTGTTGGTGACCAAGCGTAATTTGCATAGCCAGCTTCGAATAAAATCTTTTGATTAAAATTGGCATTTTCCAATTTTAGCGTATCGCAATTCACAAAAAGCATTGATAGCAAACTAATTCCGAATAATAGTTTTATTGTTTTCATATTGAAGTATTTGAATTGTTTTTTATGTACAAAAATCATTCCATTTTTCGCTATTTTTAAAGGTCAACTTTTAATAAGGTGTATTTTGGTTTGACGACCATCAATATAATGAATTCCATTTTCGGTAAATACAGCATCTTGCTCTAGCATGATGCGTATTTCGGTTTGCCATTCAGGTATTAAAACGGTATTATTGAGTTCAATGGCATAAACTGTGTTAAAATTGAGTGGATAATCACCTTGAATAGGAACGCCATTTTGCGCATCCCACATGCCGATAGTCGGTCCTGCTGAATGGCCATAATAACCTAAAGGATGTGTATAAATTGATGGATTTAGGCCAATGCTCTTTGCCTCTTTTATCGACTTTTCCAGAATTTCATTTCCTGTTTTTCCTTGAATAAAATTGGCTGTAAATATATCTTGTAGTTTGTTTCCCGATTCAAAAGCGGCGGTAAGATAGGCTGGCACTTGTGTTTCGCCAGGTTTTAAAACGTAGGCGTGTTCTTGGCAATCGGTGTTGAGGCGAAGGTAAGTGATACCAAAATCGCAATGTAACAAATCGCCTGGTTGAATAATTTCAAGATTTGTTTCCTTGTCAGCTGAGGTAGAATCGCTTTTAGAACGCTGAATATCAATGTCCGGTTGAAACCAAGTTTGTAAACCTAAATCGCTAACTTTTTGGCGCAACCACCAAACTACTTCGTCAGTGCTGGTTTTACCAGGTTTTATCACTTTATCCGAAAAGGCTTCGGCAATAATATCGTGCGTTATTTTTGACAGCGTTTCATAAAGTTTTAGCTCTTTTGGGGTTCTTGTTTCTATCCAACTTATGGCTAATTTTTCAGCCGAAACTACACGGTTTTTAAACTCTGAAGGGAGTTTATTGGTAAAGGCCTCATAATCGGTTTTGGTAATGCCATCCGCTAAAGCGAAATGTTCTGAATAATTAAGTCCGATTTGTTCTGGGTTTTTAGTTTTAATAATTTCCATAACGGCATCCCACTGGTCGGGATATTTAGTAACATCCCAAGCCGATTTAATACTTAGACCAACATCATATCTGGCTACTGCCAACTTTTCAATTTGATTTTTATTTTTGGGTTTATAAAAAATCAATATGGTGCGTCGCCGAGCTGATAACCAAGTTGCTGGAAGCAAGGTTTTTAAAACGGGGTCTTCGTTATATTCTCTTGAAATCAGTACCCACATATCAATGCCCGTTTTATCCATGAGCTTTGGAAGCAAGTTTTCTAAGCGTTCTTCAAGGATATTATTTATGGTTGTTGCCTGATTTTGTGGTGTTAGAATTTGGGCTGTTAAACTCAATCCAACAAAAAAACTGACAAAATTTAAAAGTAATTTCATGAGCAATATTTTTATAGTTATTTGAATTACAAAGGAATATTACCGTGTTTGCGGTTTGGTTTTACCACTTCTTTATTTTCGAGCATTTGAAAGGCTTTGATTAATTTTCGTCTCGTGTTTTTTGGATAAATAACTTCATCAATAAAACCACGTCTTGCGGCACGATAAGGGTCGGCGAATTTATAAGCGTATTCGGCTTCTTTTTCTTTCCATTTAGCTTCAGGGTTTTCGGCTGATTTGATTTCATTTTTAAAGATAATTTCGGCAGCACCTTTGGCACCCATCACAGCAATTTCGGCGGTTGGCCAAGCAAAATTTAAGTCGGCACCAATATGTTTTGAATTCATCACATCGTAAGCGCCACCATAGGCTTTTCTGGTAATTAATGTCACTCTAGGAACGGTTGCTTCGCTTAAAGCGTATAATAATTTGGCGCCATTTGTAATAATAGCATTCCATTCTTGATCGGTTCCGGGTAAAAAACCAGGGACATCAACCAAAACCAAAAGGGGAATGTTAAAGCAATCGCAAAAGCGTGTAAATCGCGCGCCTTTTACCGAGCTTTTTACATCTAAACAACCCGCTAAATTCATAGGCTGATTAGCAACAATACCAATACTTCTGCCTGCAATTCTAGCAAAACCAACGATGATATTTTGAGCAAAATCTTTGTGGATTTCAAAAAAAGAATCCTCATCAATAATGCCTTTAATCACTTGATGCATATCGTAAGGTTTATTTGGATTGTCAGGAATAATTTGTTCCAAAGATTCTCTGATTTCATCACCTAAATTAAAAGGCAATTTTTTGGTAGTTTCGCGATTATTTTGAGGAATATAGCGCAATAAAGTTTTTACATCGTCTAAACATTGAATGTCATTGGCACTGGTAATATGCGTCACGCCAGATTTTGTTGAATGCGTGCTAGCACCGCCTAGTTCTTCGGCTGTAACTTCTTCATTTGTAACAGTTTTAACCACATTTGGACCCGTAACAAACATATAACTACTGTCTTCAACCATTAAAGTAAAATCTGTTATAGCTGGAGAATAAACAGCCCCACCAGCACACGGTCCCATAATGGCAGAAATCTGTGGCACAACGCCAGAAGCCTGAACATTTCTATAAAAAATATCGGCATAACCACCTAATGACCGAACGCCTTCTTGAATTCGAGCGCCTCCAGAATCGTTTAATCCAATAATTGGCGCACCAATTTTTAGCGCCTGATCCATTATCTTACAAATTTTTTCGGCGTGAGTTTCTGATAAGGAACCGCCAAAAACAGTAAAGTCTTGGGCAAAAATGTAAATTAATCTGCCTTCAATTGTTCCATATCCGGTAATAACCCCATCACCAAAGTAGCGTTCTTTATCCATACCAAAATCGGTTGTCCGATGCGTTACCAGCATTCCAATTTCTTCAAAAGAACCTTCATCTAATAAATATAAAACACGTTCTCTAGCAGTTAACTTCTTTTTTTCGTGTTGTTTATCAATACGTTGTTGCCCACCACCTAGATTGGCGAGTGCAATTTTTTGGTTTAGACTTTCAATTTTTGAATTCATAATGTTTATTATTATTAATTGGAAAGTGGCAAGCGTAATTGTCTTTGGTCTTCTAAATAAATTTTTAAACCGACTAAGGCGGCTATTTTTGCCTCTTCATCTAACGCTATTTTTAGCAATTCTGGAGTATAATAATTTTGTACAAAATGAGTGTTGAAGCAACCCGATTTAAAAGCTTGATGTTGGCAAACAAATTTGCCAAAAGGTAAAGTAGTTTGAACTCCTTCAATTTTAAAATTATCAATTGCTTTGATCATCAATTGAATGGCTTCTTGCCGATTTTTGCCATAAGTAATTAATTTAGATAACATTGGGTCATAATAAATAGGAATATCCATGCCCTCTTCAAAACCATTATCAACACGAATATTTTTTCCTTTTGGGATTTTATAAGTACTTAAATTTCCAATACTTGGCAAAAAGTTATTCATAGGATCTTCAGCATAAAC
>JAVHOP010000157.1:21563-23551 GCA_036170135.1 Flavobacteriaceae bacterium
CCGTAATTATCTGCCAAAACCTGAATTTCTATATGACGTGGTGAATGGATATATTTTTCAACAAATACGGATCCGTCACCAAAAGAAGAAGTCGCTTCACTGATAGCACGTGTCATTTGCTCTTCGAGCTCATTTTCATTTTCAACAATACGCATCCCTTTACCACCACCACCTGCCGAGGCCTTTATGAGAATAGGAAATCCGATTTTTTTTGCAATTTTAATTGCCTCTTTTGGATTGGAGACGGCTTTATCAACACCTGGAACCATTGGAATTCCGTAATGTTTGACCGCGTTTTTTGCAGCTAATTTGCTCCCCATAATTCTGATAGCCGTCGATTTAGGACCGATAAAAATGAGTTTATTTTTTTCTACTTTTTCGGCAAAATCGGCATTTTCGCTTAAAAATCCATAACCTGGGTGAATGGCGTCAACTTGTAATTTTAAGGCAACTTCGATAATTTTATCACCTAGAAGATATGATTTATTTGACGGTGCTTCGCCAATGCAAACGGCTTCATCTGCAAAACGCACATGAGGTGCATTTCTATCGGCTTCAGAATAAACAGCTACAGTTTTAATGCCCATTTTTTGAGCAGTTTTCATCACTCTTATGGCAATTTCGCCACGATTGGCTATTAATATTTTTTTCATTTTGTAATGGTTCAACTTTAAGTAATTTATTCTAGTTCAATCATAAGCGCTCCCTTTGCCATGGTGTTGCCTATTTTAATTTTGATTGATTTTACCCTGCCATTTTTAGGAGATTCAATAGCATTTTCCATTTTCATAGCCTCTAAAATCAGTAAGATATCACCCGCTTTAACTTCTTGTTTTTCTTTGACATTGACGCTTAATATTAATCCGGGCATTGGGGCGAGAATTTCATTTGATTTTTTTGAAGAACCTCTTGATAAACCAATATCTTTTATGGTTCTATCGAGTTCATTCTGAATTTTAACTGCATATTTGTTTGAATTTACTTCAATGAGATATTCTCTATTGTTAAAATCAGATTTGATGAGATTGATTTGATGAGATTTGTTGTTCTTCAAAACGTGGAATTTTGATTTTGTAAGCGAGATGATATCTAATTTATTTAGGTCGGCATTATCTAAATTATAATGAATAGATTCATTGACAATTACTTTAATAGGATTTTCTATGTTGGATATCATTTTATTTTGTAAATATTTTATAAAGTTATTTCTTTTTTATTCAATTGAAGAATGATTCCATAAAAAAATCCGAAACCTCACGTTCCGGATTTTTATTTGGTGCTTTCACTTACACCACTCTAAAAACATCTTAAGTATTTTTAAGTTTTGTATGTTTTAATTGGCAACTAATTACCATTCTTCACCATTGTTAACACCCATTATAAAATTGTATAATGATTCGTTTTTGGTGTTTAATTTTTTTTCGATTCCTGCAACGGCTCCATCAAAGTTATATTTAATACTGCCGTCAAATTTTTTGAATAAGTCTTTATAAGTAGTTGTTAATTGTTGGCCTCCTTTAACAAAATTTCCTAGAGTATAATCTATTTTAATTTTACCATCTTTAAATTCAATTTTCATCGTGTATTCCATATCGTAATTAACATCAACGCCAATTCGGTTAGCTATCCAAACTGTTTTTTCAATATCTTTAATACCGATTTTTCTGTTTTCGATATTTTCAATAATTACATCATCTGGAGTTTGGTAATTCTTTTCAAGCCATTCAATGGTTTTATTATAAATAGCAGATGCTTGTTTAACATCAACATTAATGATAACTGGTTCAACACCACTAGCAGTAAGTTCTAATTTTGGCACTTGACTAAATGCAACAGTACTTGTAAAAAGCGCGATAAGGATTAATTTTTTCATGACTTAAGATTTTATAGGTTTATAATTTTGTCCTACAAAGGTGTCACGAAATCAATATCTCAACAAGCGTAAAAAGATGTATATTTAAAATTACTATAAATTACTAATATAATAC
>JAVHOP010000158.1:0-1197 GCA_036170135.1 Flavobacteriaceae bacterium
TGTCATTCCCATTTTCGAATACTTTCGCGTTGACTCGGTCAAAACGCGGACAGCAAGGTGCTTATATGGCGTTGTATAGCATGTCGTTTAGCTTTGCGCATATTTTAGGTCCCAACATCGGTTTTCACCTCACTGCAAACTATGGTTTTGAAATAACTTGGTATGTTATGGGTGGCTTGGTTTTTCTTTCGGGAGTTTTATTGCTCATTTTACATAAAAAATTAACTAAGCCAAAAGCGCTGCCTATTACACCCGATATCCTTTTAAATTTGAAAGGCGATTAAATCATTAAAAATGCACAAAATATTACAATCAAAAGCTTTAAAAACCTTGGTAGATTTGGCTATTGCCGAAGATCTTGGTTCGGGTGATATCACCTCAAATGCCCTAATTTCAAACCAGCTGACTGTCAGTGCTTTTTTAATTGCAAAAGCGCCGGGTATTGTTTGCGGATTGCCCTTAGCGGAATTTGTTTTTAAAACCATCGATAAGAACATTCAATTTAAAGTTTTGGTTAACGAAGGCGATGAAGTTCAAAATAAAACTAAGATTGCCGAAATTTCTGGCTCTTATAAATCGCTTTTAATGGCAGAGCGAACAGTCCTTAATTTTGTTCAACGCCTATCGGGCATCGCTACCGAAACGGCGCGTTATGTAGCGCAAACAAAAGGGACAAAAATGCGAATTTTAGACACCCGAAAAACCTTGCCGGGTTATCGCACTTTAGATAAATATGCGGTAAAAATGGGTGGAGGCACTAATCACCGTTTTGGTTTATATGATATGGTGATGATAAAAGAAAATCATATTGAAGTGGCTGGTGGCATTACCAAAGCTGTTTTGCAAATCCGCGAAAGCGTAAATCCAGATATAAAAATTGAAGTTGAAACTAAAAACTTAGCCGAAGTAAAAGAAGCCTTAAACAATCAAGTAGATGTGATTATGCTAGACAATATGTCGCTCAATTTGATGCGTGAAGCTGTTGAGCTAATCAATGGAAAAATAAAAATTGAAGCTTCGGGAAATATGACTTTAAACCGCATTGCTGAGGTGGCAGCTACGGGTGTTGATTATATTTCGGTTGGCGCACTCACGCACTCGGTTACTGCCTTAGATATCAGCATGTTGATTTTCTAAATTTTGTTAGAATTTTTTTAATTCGCACTAATGATAAGTTTTTTAGCACGGAATACAATT
>JAVHOP010000159.1:0-5980 GCA_036170135.1 Flavobacteriaceae bacterium
ATTGCCAACAAAGAGCTTGCCTATCAAAATCTAGTAAAAGAAAAACGCGCTGCCGAACTAGTTATTGCTAATAAAGAGCTCGCTTTCCAAAATCAAGAAAAAGAAAAACGAGCGGCTGAATTAGCAATTGCTAATGAAGAATTGGCTTTACAATACGTTAAAACCATAAAACAAAGCAAAGCCAATAAAGAACTTAAAGCCTCTAATCTTAATATAAAATCAGATTCCCTTTACACTTTAAGTCTCATTGAAGCCAGTCTAGATCCTTTGGTTACCATAAATGCTAAAGGTAAAATTATGGATATGAACGAGGCTACAGTAAATATTACTGGCATAAGTCGTGAGAAACTTACAGACACTGACTTCTTTCATTACTTTACTGATGCTCAAAAAGCTCGCAATGTTTATCAGGAAGTATTTGCAAAAGGTTCTGTTGCCGACTTACCACTAACAATTCGTCATAAAGATGGCAAATTAACCGATGTCCTTTTTAACGGTTCCGTTTACAAAGATGAAGCGGGCAATATTGAAGGCGTTGTTATTGTTGCCAGAGACGTTACCGAGCAAAACAGAATTGCCTGCGAACTTACCGAAGCCACGGTATTTGCCGAACTGGCGACAGAAATTGCAGAACAGGCAAAAATAAAAGCAGAAAATGCCACTATGATTGCCGAAAATGCGGTAAAATCTAAACAGCAATTTTTGTCGAATATGAGTCATGAAATTCGCACGCCAATGAACGCCATTATCGGTTTTACAAAGGTAATGCTCAAAACAGATTTATCTGCCAAACAAAAGGAATATTTAACCGCCATAAAATTGAGTGGCGATGCTCTAATTGTACTTATTAACGACATACTGGATCTAGCTAAAGTAGATGCCGGAAAAATGAAATTCGAAAAAATACCATTTAAACTATCCTTATCCATATCGGCTATGCTTCATGTATTTGAAATCAAGATTTGGGAAAAGAATCTAAAATTGGTTAAAGAATATGATGATAATATTCCGAATGTATTAGTTGGCGATCCGGTACGTTTACATCAAATAATATTAAACCTGGTAAGTAATGCCATTAAATTTACATCTAAAGGAAAAATAAAGGTAAGCATTAAATTAATTGAGGAAACTGATGAAACCGTAACCATTGAATTTGCTGTAGCAGATACCGGAATTGGGATACCCACAATAAAACTGGAAAATATTTTTGAAAACTTTCAACAAGCCTCAAGCAGCACTTCAAGATTGTATGGCGGAACCGGATTAGGTTTGGCTATTGTTAAACAATTAGTAGAAGCACAAGGTGGCAGTGTTCTTGTAAAAAGTGAATTTGGTGTAGGTTCAACTTTTAGTTTTAAATTAAATTATCTTAAAACTACCGAAGAGGCTAATTTAGAAACCGATTTAATTGATTTAGACACCAATATTAGAAATATAAAAATATTGGTAGCCGAAGATATCCCTTTAAATCAATTATTGATGAGAACCTTATTAGATGATTTTGGTTTTGAAAACGATATCGCCGCAAACGGTCAAATAGCCATAGAAAAACTACAAGAAAAAACTTATGACCTTATTTTGATGGATTTGCAAATGCCTGAAATGAACGGATTTGAAGCCACCGAATATATTCGCAACCAAATGAAAAGCGATATCCCAATTATCGCTTTAACAGCAGATGTGACTACAGTAGATTTAGCAAAATGTAAAGCCGTAGGTATGGATGATTATATCTCAAAACCGGTTGATGACCAACTTTTATATGGCAAAATCATTTCATTTATTAAAAAAACTAAATCTCCAGAAGAATTGGTGTCTCCAGAAATAAACGAAGATGATATATCAAAATATACCAATCTTGATTATTTAAATCAGCGCACAAAATCAAATCCAAACTTAATGATGGAAATGATCTCACTTTACTTAGAACAAACACCGCCACTAATTAGCGCCATGAAAAAAAGCATGGCAAATAAAGATTGGAATTCACTCTATAGCGCAGTACATAAGATAATTCCTTCATTTTCAATTATGGGCATTAGTGTTGATTTTGAAAATATAGCCAGAAAAGTTCAAGAATATGCTAGTTCACAACAACAAACAGACAATATACCCGCTCTCATTATACAACTTGAAAATGTTTGTAGGAAAGCTTGCGAAGAATTAGAAGTAGAATTTAACACTATTAAAAATAATCAAAATGATTAACGAAACTAATAGCAACACAAAGGCAGGAAAAATAAAACTATTTTTGGTTGATGATGACGCCGTTTATTTAAAATTATTAGAAATAGAATTTCTCCAAAACGCCGATTTTGATATTGAAACTTACGCCACAGGCGAACTTTGTATCGAAAATTTATCGCATCATCCCGATGTTATCATTTTAGATTACTATCTTGATGGCGTTGATCAAAATGCTATGAATGGCATTGAAACCTTAGCTAAAATAAAAGCCTTAAACGCCAAGATTCCTGTAATCATGCTATCTAGTCAAGATAAAATTGATATTGCCATAAGCTGTATGCACCACGGCGCATTCGATTATGTGGTAAAAAGTGAAACTGCTTTTATCAGACTACAAAAAATTATTACCAGAATTTTTAGCTACAAAAAAATAGAAAAACAATTGAGCTGGTATATGGATCGCATCTAATTTTAGGTAACTAATCAGTGCCTAAAATTTAGAGTGTCGTAAGTGCCTAAAATTATTGTTTTAAGTATTTTTAGTTGTTAAATTAAATATTTTGGTGTAATGGCTTGTCATTTCGACAGAGCGAAGTATGAGCGACGAGCCTGCCTACCTCTGGCAGAAAATCTCAATAGGATGAGATTCCTCCTCATTCTCCGTTCGGAATGACAACATTTTATATTATAAAAGCACAACAGATTAATTTACGGTACCTATAAAGTTGAATTTACGTTTATAACTTTAAGTACTTTAAACTCGAGGCACTTTAAGCACTGCTTGGCCACAAATGTGTGAATCATATAACTTATTTACACAATTATACAACAACTTCCTGCTTTTAAGGCTACACCTTTACAGGGTGTTAATATTCTTAATTTTAATTTAAAAATAAAAGGCTATCAGCACTTTATAAAACAGTGGAGACCAGAACCCACATTAAAAAACGGCTTTCCTAAGATGGAGAAACTACCTAACAATTGGTTCACATCAAAAAGAAATCATAAAATCAATAATCTAAAAAAATTAAAATCATGAAAAAATTATTATTAGGAGTTGCCATTCTGTTATTCGCAACAAGTGCTTTTAGTCAAACCGAGTTAGGCTATCATAGAAATCAACTAAATATTGGGGTTGGCTTATCAGAACGCGGCGTTCCGTTTTATATCGGTTTTGATCATGGTCTAGGCAGAGATTTTACCATTGGTGCCGAATTCTCATACCGTGCTTATAACGAAAACTTGGGTGGAGCTCAATACAGCCATAGTATTATGGGCTTTTCGGGAAACCTAAACTATCATTTCATTAGAACATTAGACATTCCAAGTCAATGGGATTTATATGTTGGACCTAATCTAGGATTCTATTCATATTCATCACCAACTAATTATACTGGAAATTATAATTCCGAATTTGGTTTAGGTGCTCAAATTGGTGCTAGATATTACTTATCAAGAAACATGAGTCTTAACCTTGAATTTGGAGGTGGAAATGCCTTTTCGGGCGGAAAACTTGGTCTAACCTTTAAATTATAAAAATCATGAATACCAAAACTTTAGGACTCGTAACCATAGTGATAGGAATCCTTATGATTATTTATACCGGCTTTAACTTAATTACTTCTAAAAATGTATTTAAGTTGGGAGATATGCAAATGAATATGAATACAAATCATCCAGTACAATGGTCGCCAATAGTTGGTATTATTTTAATTGGTGGTGGAATTGTTCTTGTCGCTTTGAATAAAAAAAAATGATTGGCAATTGCCAAATAAAATAGCATTAACTTTTCTAAAATCGATAAGATAAAATCTTTAGAAATAATCAATATATTATAAAACTTAAATAGATATGAAAAGAATAACTGAATTGAAGGAAAACTGGAGCCAGACCAAAGCCAAATTGAAAGTAAAATTTGCCTTGCTTACTGATAGCGATTTATTGTTTGAAAAAGGTAAACAAGAAGAAATGATGAACCGACTTCAGTTAAGACTAGGCAAAACAAAAGAAGAGATCCAACAAATCATCTCCGATTTATAAAATAATGAACAACTTAAAATAACACTAAATTGAAATAAAATGAAAAAATTAATGATGACTCTCACCGTTGCTACAATGCTAATTGGCACCATAATTACAAGTTGTAATACGGCTGCTAAAGATGTAGAAAAATCAAAAGATGCCGTAGTAAAAGCTGCTGATGATTTAAATAAAGCACAACAAGCCTACCTTTTAGACGTTCAAAATTATCGAAAAGAAATCATGATCAAAATCGACGATAATAAAGTCACCATCGCCAATTTTAAAATACGCATGAAAGATGAGAAAGATGATATAAAATCTATTTACAAAAATCAAATTGCCCTACTCGAACAAAGAAATGATGACATGAAAGTAAAATTAGATGCCTATCAAGTAGATAAAAAGGATGATTGGGATAAATTTAAAATAGAATTTAATCATGACATGGATGAACTTGGAAAAGCTTTTAAAGATCTAACCGTTAAAAACGTAAAATAATTTAAAAAATCATGGGAAATCTACTTTATACATTTGCAGTTATTTTAGTTATTCTTTGGGCTATTGGCTTTGTAGGATATAATATTGGAGGCATCATTCATATATTATTAGTCATTGCTGTTATTGCCGTTATCCTAAGAATTATTCAAGGAAAAAAAGTGCTTTAAAAATTGTCCACTTAATTTTGCATTTTTCAAAACCCCGAGGTATTAAAACCTCGGGATTTTTTATTAGCATTGGGCTTATCTCAAAATATCAAAAGTCCTAATAAACTTAACAATGTAATAATCAATATATCAAATGGCGTTTTTTTACTCAATATTTAAATGTGTGAATTATATAAGTCTTCTTTAAAATTGTGTAATACTTTCCTGATGAGATGATGCCACCTTTGTTTTGTGAAAATAAATTCACTTTAAAAGAATAATATAAACTTAAATCTAAACATTATGAACGCAAAAAAACTATTAATGGCTGTTGCTTTTGCATCGGTTGTCTTAATTTCGGGGTGCGCTAAAGATGATTTCGTCGAAGTCAATGGCGTTTGCCCAATTGTGGTATCAACCATACCAACAAATCTCGCTACTGGAGTACCGCTTAACCAAGTTATTTCAGCAAAATTTAATGATCGAATGAATGCTTCAACAATAACATCATCATCATTTTTTATTCAACAAGGTGCTACATTAATTGATGGTAGTATCAGCTATACAGATTCAGTAGCCAGTTTTACGCCATCAGTAAATCTTAGTCCTAACAAGGTCTATACTGGTACTGTTACCACTTTGGCTAAAAATTTAAATGGGCTTTTCATGCAAGAAGATTACGTATGGACTTTTACAACCATACCACAATTATTATTGTACTCAAATCCTGTTGAAGGCGGAGATACAAGTGGTGCGGGTACTTATGTTAATGGTACTACAGTAACTGCCATTGCTACACCAAAACCTGGTTATACATTTTTTAATTGGTTAGAAAATGGGGTTATTGTTCCGGGAGCAGCAGCCAATTATACCTTTACAATGAATGGAAATAGAACCTTAATAGCCAACTTTTCAGCGGTTATTCCTCAATTTACAGTAGGTCTTACTGTTAACCCATTTAATGGCGGAACAACAAATGGTGCCGGTTCTTATAATTCAGGTGCTTCAGTTACCGTTTCTGCTTTTCCTTTATCAGGTTTTACATTTACAAACTGGAAAGAAGGCGTTAACATCGTATCTTCAAATATAGATTACACTTTTACATTAAATGGAGATAGAAATTTAGT
>JAVHOP010000159.1:6080-23427 GCA_036170135.1 Flavobacteriaceae bacterium
TCGTATCTTCAAATATAGATTACACTTTTACATTAAATGGAGATAGAAATTTAGTAGCTAATTTTACTGCAATTGCAGCTGGATTTACATTAAACGTAACTGCCGTGAATGGTAGTGTTTCTAAAAATCCAAATCAATCAACTTACAATAGTGGTGACAACGTAGTACTTACAGCATCACCAAATGCAAATTATGAATTCACAAATTGGAGTGGAGATGCTTCAGGAACCAACAATCCTGTAACGATAACCATGAACGCCAACAAAAATGTTACAGCAAACTTTAGTTTAATAACACCACCTGTTAGTTGTACACCCGCAGTAGATTTAGGTTTAGCAAGTGGCTATGCCATATTAGCAGAATCTGGAATTTCTGCAGCCGGTGCTACCTCAATTACAGGTGATATGGGAATAAGTCCTCAAGCAGCTACTTTTATAACAGGATTTGCATTAAATCTCACAGCAGGTGCTGCATTCTCTACATCAAGTTTGGTAACTGGAAAAATCTACGCGCCAGGTTACGCAGACCCAACACCTGCTAATTTAACCGTAACTGTTGATAACATGCATACCGCATTTACCACAGGAAATGGTTTAGCAGCAGGCGTAACTGAGTTTTTGGCTGGAAATCTTAATGGTCAAACTTTGGCTGCAGGTGTTTACAAATGGGGAACAGACCTTAATATAACAAATGGAATTACCTTAGATGGTGGTGGTGATGATTGCGCCATGTTCGTATTCCAAATTGATCAACAGCTTTTAGTAGCAAATGGTGCTATTATCACTTTAACAAATGGCGCAAAAGCTGAGAATATCTATTGGTTAGTTGCCGGATCAGGTGCTGTACTTGGAACAACTGTTCAATTCAAAGGAAATATCTTATCTAAAACTTTAATTTCCTTGAATACTGGAGCTACCGTTAACGGAAGATTATTAGCTCAAACTGCAGTAACATTAGAAATAAATACTTCTGTAGTTAAACCTCAATAAATAATAAAACAATATCCTCCTGCGGGAGGATATTATTTATCAAAATAAAAAACTATAAACAAAAAATAAAACAAGATGAAAAAAATAGTAACTTTAAAAAAGAGTTCACAAAGTTTGTGGTCTCTTAACTTAACCATAAAAAGCCTTTTACTTAGTGCTTTTATGATTCTAAGCTTTGAGTTGACATTAAGTGCTCAAGACAGTCAAAAAGTTGAATACTCAAAACCTTCATGGTATTTTGGTGTTGCAGGTGGTAATAATTTTAATTATTATAATGGTTCAACCCAACATTTAAATGCAGGTTTTACCGCTCCTGTGGCCTTTCATAACGGATTTGGAACAGGCTTTTATATTGCTCCTGTTATAGAATACCAACGTCCTGATGCGCGATTTGGATTAATGTTACAAGCCGGATACGATAGCCGTAAAGGCAAATTTAACCAAATTACAAACCCTTGTAATTGTCCAACCGATTTATCTACTGATCTCAGCTATTTTACAATAGAACCTAGTTTGCGTTTTACACCATTCAAATCTGTTTTTTACTTATATGGTGGTCCTCGATTTGCATTTAACAAAAATAAATCGTTTACTTACAAACAAGGTATTAATCCTAATTATCCAAATCAAGTAGCTCAAGCCGATATTAATGGTGATTTTAGTTCGATTGATAATAACATCATATCTATGCAAATTGGCGCTGGATTTGATATCCCACTTTCTTCAAATCATCATAAAACACAGTTCGTTTTATCTCCATTTGTAGCTTTTCAGCCCTATTTTGGTCAAAATCCACGTACCATTGAAACATGGAATTTAACAACAGTTAGAGCTGGTCTTGTATTAAAATTTGGCAGTGGTCATAAAAAAGAAGTACCTGTTGAAAAACTTGAAGCGATCATATATCCCAAGGTTATCTTTACCGTTAACTCACCAGAAAATTTTTCTGAAGTTAAAAGAGTTATCGAAACATTTCCTATACGCAACTATATCTACTTTGATAATACTGAAACAACAATTCCAAACAGATATGTGCTATTAAAAAAAGACCAAGTAAAAGACTTTAAAGAAGATAATGTAGAATTATTTACACCAGTCGATTTTTCTGGTCGTTCAAAACGTGAAATGACCGTTTATTACAATGTTCTTAATGTACTGGGTGTTAGAATGCAAACCAACCCTAAAACCAAAATAACCTTGGTTGGATCTTCAGTTGACGGTGAACAAGACGCACTTTTAATGGCGACTTCTGTTAAAGATTATCTAGTTACTATCTTTGCCATTGATGCCACACGTATCGCTATTGAAGGCAGAACTGAACCTAAAATTAGAGGAGAAAATGTAGATAGAATACACGAATTAGGAATTCTTGGTGAAGGCAGTCGTCGCGTTGTTATTGAAAGCCATTCACCTGAATTGCTTATAGAATTTAGAAGTGACCCAAATGCGCCTCTAAAACCGGTAAAAATAGTCATTGAACCCGAAGCTCCAATTGAAAGTTATGTTACTTTTCATGCTGATAAATCAGATAAATCTTTCAATTCTTGGAGACTAGAACTTACTGATGAAGATGGATTTATCCAAAATTATGGACCCTACACTCAAGAAGAAGTTAGTATTCCTGGTGAAACAATCTTAGGAACGAAACTACAAGGCAATTATAATGTTGCGATGATTGGAACCACAAAAAGCGATTCAATTGTTAAAGAAGAAACCATGGTTCATATGGTACTTTGGCAAAAATCAAAAATTAGAGAATCTATGAAATTCAGTGTTATTTATGAATATGATGATGCAACTGCTATAAAAATTTACGAAAAGTATCTATCAGAAGTTGTGTCACCAAAAATTAAAAGTGGCGATAAAGTTATCATTCACGGATTTACCGATGTTATTGGTGAAGAAGCTCATAACTTAAGCTTATCATTAGCTCGCGCTAATGATGTTAAAAACATTCTCGAAATTAGTCTGTTAAAATCAGGAACTACAAATGTTGAATTTGAGGTTGGTGGTTATGGTGAAGATATTGATCTAGCGCCTTTTAAAAATACTTATCCCGAAGAACGCGCTTATAACCGAACGGTTATTATCGAGATCATCCCAAAAAACTAAGTCTAAATAAAAATAAAAAAGGATAGGGATTTAAATCCCTATCCTTTTTTTTAGGTGTGAATTATGTAATTAATTCAAAAAAATGTGTAACAACATATTTGTGAATCTATAGCAATTTTACATCATAATTAATCTAATAATTTAAAACGAAAACAAAATGAAAAAAACAACCTTTTACTTAATGGTACTAATGTTATCATTTGGTGCATTTTCAAACACAATGATGGCTTCTGAAAAAAATCCAACAACCACCACAACTCCTAAAGAAATGCCTGCAGAAGTTAGAACGATGCTAAATCGCCTAGAAGAAATTAAAGCAATGGACAGATCTGCGTTAAAACCAGCTGACAGAAAAGCGCTTCGCAAAGAAGTTCGCGCCATCAAAACAGAAATTAAATCTACCGGAAACGGAATTTATATGTCGGCTGGTGCCATTATTATTGTTTTACTTATATTACTACTGATTTAAAAATTAATTCGATTTTATAAGTATGTTAATTTGAAAATATCGGGGTTAAAAAACCTCGATATTTTTTTTGTGTCAATTTACCTATTAACTAGCTAATTAGAAACTGTGAGAATTATGTAACTATTAAAAAAAGTTATGTAACCTGTTCAAAACAGATAGACTTAACTTTGTTATATAACAATTTAAAAATATTTAATATGAAATTAAAAACACTTTTATCAACTTTTGCCATAGCAACAGTTGTTTTAATGACAAGTTGTTCAAAAGATAACAACCCGAATGTTAATGCATCAAGTCAAATTGCTGTAAATCTTCGCGCTTCAGGTAATTATGTTATTCTAGCTAAAACAGCTATCAATAACTCACCTACGTCAATTATTACAGGCAATTTAGGCCTAAGTCCCGCAGCCGAATCTTTTATCACTGGTTTGTCTTTAACAGATGCCACTGGATACGCTACATCAGCACAAGTTACCGGTCATGTTTTTGCAGCTGATATGGTATCTCCAACATCAAGTAACTTAACTACAGCAGTTGAAAATATGATTACCGCTTATAATGATGCTGCCGGGCGTTCAAACCCTGATTATCTTGAATTGGGAACTGGAAATATTGGAGGTAGAACACTTACTCCCGGTTTATACAAATGGACAAATACTGTTACAATACCTACCACCGTTACACTAAATGGCGGACCGAACGATGTATGGGTTTTTCAAATTTCAGAAAATCTTACGATGAGTGCTGCAACAAATGTTATCTTACAAGGCGGCGCAAAAGCCAAAAATATTTTTTGGCAGGTAGCCGGTGAAGCCACTATTGGTGTCGGTTCTCATTTTGAAGGCATTATCTTATCAATGACTGGTATTACCTTTGAAACAGGCGCATCGATTAATGGGCGTGCCTTAGCACAAACAGCTGTCATCCTTGATGCTAATACAATTGTTGGACCTCAATAAATCTTATCTATAAATCTTAAAGTCGGTAGCGCTATTAATAGTAATACCGACTTTTTTTTGAGTCTGTAATCAACAAAAGTTATATCATCAATATTAAAAAACTTCATCCTTCCAGAAAAGGAAATTCTGCTAAAAATCAAAATCTCATCGTCGAGGCAAACATTTAAAATGATTTGATACTGTTCAATTTATTTTTTTTGCTAACTAATCTGACTTTTTTGTATTAAATGTCTGTAAATTTGTAAGAATCTACATCTTATAAAATATAACTAAAACAAACAATTTCATGAATACAAAATGGTTGCAAGCAATCAATATTCTTGGCATTATCGCTTTAATTATCGGTGCAGTAGATCCTTTAGAAGGTTCTATTGCTATTGTATTTGGTAGTGCTTTGATAGCTTTGTCTAGATCTTTAGAACGCAGTGATTATTATAAATTATTTATCATTTCGTTTATTGCGATAGCCATTGGTGTGTCTTTTATGTTTTACTTTTCTTCACTCGGCGGGTTTGGTGGTGACTCCAATTTATCATCGTGGTGGGGATTATTGATTTTACCCTATCCTTTAGGTTGGCTCTTTGTAATAAGTATCTTAATTTACAAGGCAACTCGTAAAAGTCGCGAAAAATTGAATCTTTAGGCGGTACTTGAGTGCTAAATTTAAGCTGTCAAAACCAAGGCAGCAGTTACCATTTTTAGTAATTATTTTTTATCTAAATTGCCAAAATGAAAGCGAATACTGTTAAAGCACTTAAAACGGAATTGTCAAATTGTTCGCATAGCGAACTCATTGAAGTTTGTTTGCATTTATCAAAATTCAAAAAGGAAAATAAAGAATTACTGTCTTACCTCTTATTTGAATCTGAAAACGAAGAAGGTTATATCAAAGATATCAAATCTGAGATCGATGCGCAGTTCAATTTGATAAACACCAAAACTTATTTTTATATCAAAAAAAGCGTTCGCAAAATATTGCGGCGTGTTAAAACCTATATCCGATATTCTAAAAACGACGAAACCGAAATTGAATTACTGCTTTATTTCTGCAAAAAACTCAACCATTTAAAGCCTTCTATCAGTCATAATCTTGTACTTAAAAATATGTTTAATCGTGAAGTTGTTGCCATCAAAAAAAAGATTTCGGTTTTACACGAAGATTTACAATATGATTATAATTTAGAATTAGATTGCTTATTATCATCTGATTAAAATTTTTAAAAAATGAATATCTTATAAATTTTGGTATAACTATTGATGCTTTTATATAATATATTATCAAAAATTACCATGAAAAAAATAATTCTACTTTTAGTCGCACCTATTTTAATTTTAAGCAGTTGTAGCCATGATGATAGCGCACTTAAAATTCAAGAACAACAACAACTCGATGCATTATATCTAGAATTGATAAGCATTGCCAGTAGTGTGCCTTGTACAAATTCAGAAAATTGGACTTTTACGGCGGTTGGTTCAAAAGGTTGTGGTGGCCCTACCAGTTATTTGGCTTATCCGCTAAGTATTGATACGGTAAGTTTTCTAGAAAAAGTAAGTTATTTTACATCACAACAAGAAAAATATAACGCTAAATGGAACCCAAATTCATATTGTTTAGCCGTTCAACCTCCAACTGATGTTGTTTGTGTTGACGGCAAACCAACTTTTATTTATTGATAAACCCCAACAAAAATGTATGCTTCCTGAAAAGAAAATTCCTCTAAAAGAAAAATCAAAATTACACCCGCGAAGCAAACATCGCGAACGCTATAATTTTAAAAGTCTTATTGCGGGTTGCCCCGATTTAGCGCCTTTTGTAAAGCCAAATTTGTATGGAGATGAATCAATTGATTTTGCCAATCCCGAAGCTGTAAAAACGCTGAATAAAGCGCTGCTAAAACTTCATTACGGTATCAATTTTTGGGATATTCCTAAAAATTATCTCTGTCCGCCTATCCCCGGACGCGCCGATTATATTCATCATATCGCCGATTTACTTTGTGCTAGCAATTACGGGATTCTTCCAAAAGGAATATCAATAAAATGCTTAGATATTGGCGTTGGCGCGAGTTGTATTTATCCAATTATCGGACATATAGAATATGGTTGGTCATTTATCGGTTCGGATATTGATGCGGTTGCTATTGCTTCTTCAAATCGAATTATCGAGCAAAATCCTATCTTAAAAAACACTATAGAATTGCGTTTACAACCAAATCAAAGAGATATATTTTACAACATTATTACTAGAGACGAGAATATTGATATCACCATTTGCAACCCGCCTTTTCACAGTTCTTTAGGAGCTGCTCAAACCGGAACACTTCGCAAATTGACCAACTTAAATAAGCAAAAAACAACGAATCCAATATTAAATTTTGGCGGTCAAAATGCCGAATTGTGGTGTGATGGTGGCGAAAAAAGATTTATTAATGATTTGATTAGACAAAGTAAAAAATTCTCTGAAACTTGTTTTTGGTTTTCTACTTTGGTTTCTAAACAAACTAACTTAAAGGGAATTTACAAAGCGCTTAAAAATGACGCTGCTGTTGAAGTGAGAACTATTCCAATGGGACAAGGCAACAAAACAAGCCGTATTGTAGCTTGGACTTTTCTGAGTTCAGAACAACAAAAAAATTGGAAACAAACCAAATGGAAAACAGCTAAATAAAAGCAATCTAGACGGTTTTAAATAATTTGCAAGACTTAACATATACTTTAACCAAAGCTATTTATTTAAAAATTTTAGTCGCCTCACTTCCCATTTTTTAAGCATAATTAATTACATTTGTTCATTAATAAAAACCAAACTTATGGAAACTCAAACAACTTCAACCAAACAAATTCCTTTAACTTACGGACTCATTCTCGGCTTTTTATCAATTGCCTTTGCCGTAGTAATGTATGCCTTAGGAAAACATTTAGAAGGCGGAACACTTAATACCGTTGTTAGCTTATTATTAAACACTGGGTTAATCGTTCTAGGCTTAAGAGCTTTTAAAACTGCTAATGGCGGACTTTTAAGTTTAAGCGAAGCCTTAAAAACTGGTATTGCCATCGCCTTGATTGGTTCTATTCTCAGCCTGATATATACTTATATTTTTATGACTTATATCGAGCCTAACTTCTTGGAGCAAGTTATGGAATTGCAACAGACAAAAATGCTCGAAGCCAATCCAAATATAACCGAAGAACAAATGGAAGCTATGGCAAATATGTCTAAAAAATTCTCTTCTCCTGCAATAATTATGGCTATTGGCTTAGTTTGGAGTCTCTTTTTAGGTTTTATTATTTCGCTCATTGCCGGTTTAATTATGAAAAAAACAGAAGAACAAAATTTTTAAGAACCAATTTTATGGATATATCGGTAGTTATTCCACTACTTAACGAAGCAGACTCTTTAACAGAATTACACGATTGGATTGCACAAGTTATGCAATCCAATCGTTTTTCTTATGAATTGCTATTTATTGATGACGGCAGTACCGATTCATCTTGGGAAATTATTACAAAACTCTCCAAACAAAATCCAAATGTAAGAGGCATTCAATTCTTGCAAAATTACGGCAAATCGCAAGCCTTAAACGCTGGTTTTAAACAGGTAGAAGGCGATGTGATTATCACTATGGATGCCGATTTACAAGATAGTCCCGATGAAATACCAGGACTTTATCAATTAATTACCGAAAATGATTTTGATTTGATTTCGGGATGGAAAAAGAAACGCTACGATTCTAAAATTCGCAAAAATTTACCTTCAAAATTATTCAATTGGGCTGCCCGAAAAACATCTGGTTTAACCCTTCACGATTTTAATTGTGGCTTAAAAGCTTACAAACTAAACGTGGTCAAAAATATTGATGTTACAGGCGAAATGCATCGGTATATTCCGGTGCTTGCAAAACATCAAGGATTTAGCAAAATAGGCGAAAAAGAAGTTCAACATCAAGCCCGTAAATACGGCGAAACAAAATTTGGTATGAGTCGATTTACAAACGGATTTTTAGATTTATTGACCATTTGGTTTATAACCAAATTCGGCAAACGCCCCATGCATCTCTTTGGCTTGTTGGGCAGTATGATGTTTTTTATTGGATTTTTAGCTGCCTTTTACATCGGTTTTTTAAAACTCTATAAATTATATCATCATTATAACACCATTTTAGTAACCGATAATCCTTGGTTTTATATTGCCTTGGCAACCATGATTATAGGTACACAATTATTCCTTGCCGGATTTTTAGGAGAGCTTATTTTACGTGGCAAGCAATCCGAAAATAGGTATCAAATTAAAGATGTTATTTAATTTTAATCTATATTATATCAAATAATTAAAATCGATTTATTATGAAAGAACGCGCTTTAAAAACTGCCAAATTGTGGTTAGCTGCTCCTTTTGACAAAGAAACTCAAAATCAAGTTCAACAACTCATCAATGCTGATAGTCAAAATCTGATAGAAAGTTTTTATCAAAATATGGAGTTCGGCACCGGAGGTATGCGCGGCATTATGGGCGTTGGTACCAACCGAATTAATAAATATACCTTAGGCAGAGCCACTCAAGGCTTATCAAATTATCTTTTAAAATCATTTCCAAATAAAACCTTAAAAGTCGCCATTAATTACGATTGTCGCCACCATTCAACCGAATTTTCGCAGTTGTGTGCCGATGTGTTTTCGGCTAATAATATTAAGGTATATCTTTTTGAAGATATGCGCCCAACACCCGAATTGTCTTTTGCCGTCCGCTATTTAGGTTGTGATGCCGGTATTATTTTAACTGCCAGTCACAATCCGCCCGAATACAACGGTTATAAAGTTTATTTTAATGATGGTGGACAAATTGTACCACCCGAAGATGGCGCTATTATTGACGAAGTTAACAAAGTTGCCTTTGATAAAATTAAATTTCAAGCTAAAGCGGAATTGATTGAGCTGGTTGGCAAAGATTTGGATGAGGCTTTTTTAAAGGAAAGTGTTAAACACAGCATTTTCAACAGAAAAGGATTTGAAAACTTGTCTATTGTTTACACCTCGTTACACGGAACTTCTATTAAATTAATTCCAAGTGCTTTAGAAAAAGCCGGATTTACAAACGTCAATATCGTAAAAGAACAAGCCGAACCAAATGGTGATTTTCCTACGGTAGCATCACCAAATCCCGAAGAACCTGCGGCTTTAAAAATGGCAACCGATTTGGGTAAAAAAGTTTGTGCCGATATCGTTTTTGGCACCGATCCCGATTCTGACCGTATTGGTATTGCCACACCCGATTTAGATGGCAACATCAAATTGCTAAACGGCAATCAAACCATGGCATTGATGGTTCATTATCTGCTAAAACAATGGCAAAAACAAGGCAAATTAAATGACAATCAGTTTATTGGTTCTACCATTGTATCTACCAAATTAGTCGATAAAATTGCCGATAGTTTTGGCGTTGAAACTAAAGTCGGTTTAACCGGATTTAAATGGATTGCCAAAATGATTCGCGATTTCAAAAGTCAAGAGTTTATTGGAGGTGGCGAAGAAAGTTTCGGATTTATGGTCGGCGATTTTGTCCGTGATAAAGATGCTGTTACCGCTGCACTGCTAGCTTGTCAGATAGCTGCCGAAGCCAAAGAAAATGGTTCATCACTGTATAAAGAACTATTGACAATTTATACCAAATTTGGATTTTATAAAGAGCATCTCATCTCATTGGTTAAAAAAGGAATTGACGGAACTGAAGTTATCAATAATATGATGAAAGATTTGCGAAACAATCCTTTAAAAATAATTGACGGATCAAGAGTTACAAAGATTTATGATTACCAATCAAGTTTTTGTTCCAATCAAATTACAGGAGAAAAAACAGCTCTTGATATTCCGAAATCAAATGTATTAATTTATCATACCGAAGACGGTAGCACTATCGCCGCAAGGCCAAGCGGCACAGAACCTAAAATAAAATTCTATTTTAGCGTCAATAAACCGCTCGATTCTATTAAAAATGCCGTTAAAGTTGAAGCTGAACTCGATGCGAAAATTCAGCGTATCATTAAAGATATGAAATTATAAACCATCAATGAGTCCCTTTAAAAAAATACTTTCATTTACAATTCCTCACCTTAAATTTGCATGGTTTAATGTTTTGTTTAACATTTTATACGCTATTTTTAATGTCTTAACCATCGTTGCTTTTATTCCGGTTTTAAATATTCTATTCAAACAAAAAAACGTCGTTTCAAAAGTCCCGGTTTATGGTGGCATCCGTACTCTAGGCGATTTTTTAAAAGATAAATTCTATTATTTTATATCCGAAACCATCAATCACGATGGCGCTATTCAAGCTTTGTTTATAGTTTGTATGCTGTCTATCAGCCTCTTTTTTTTAAAAGATTTGTTCAAATATTTGGCATCATTTGCCCTCGCTTTTCTGAGCAATGGTGTCATTAGAGATATCAGAAATACCTTGTACGATAAAATTGTAGCACTGCCTATCTCCTACTTTTCTGAGAAGCGAAAAGGCGATATCATCTCGCGAATGTCTAATGACGTAAAGGAAGTCGAAATGTCGTTTTTAACCTCGCTTGAATCCATCTTCAGAGACCCAATCACCATAATTATTTCATTAGGAGCCATGCTTACCATCAGTTACAAATTAACTTTATTTGTCATGCTGCTGCTCCCCATTTCTGGATTTATCATTTCAAGTTTAAGCAAACGATTAAAGGCTTCTTCATTAAAAGCACAACAAGAAACTGGTATTTTTTTATCGTTTATCGAAGAAACTTTAACAGGATTAAGGGTTATCAAAGCTTTTAATGCCGAAAAGAAAATCAGCAAAAAGTTTAAAGATTCTACCTTTAAATTCTATAAATTGATGAACCGGGTGCTTCATCGTCAAAATTTAGGTTCGCCTTTGAGCGAATTTTTAGGAGCAGCAACCATTATTAGCATCTTATGGTTTGGTGGACGCATTGTTTTAAGTAATCAAAGTGAATTAAAACCAGAAGAGTTTTTGACTTTTATATTATTGTTTTACTTAGTTTTAGGTCCGGTAAAAGTTATTACTGCTGCCTTTTACAGCATCCGTAAAGGGATGGCTTCAGCCGATAGGATTATCGAAATTCTAGATATGGAAATTAGCATCAAAGACCATCCAAATGCACAAGATAAAAGCGATTTTAATACTGCAATTGATATTGAAAATGTGTCGTTTAAATATAAAGACGATTATGTTTTAAAAAACTTTTCGTTGCACGTTCCAAAAGGGAAAACCATTGCATTGGTAGGACAATCTGGTAGTGGCAAATCTACTATAGCCAACTTGGTAACAAGATTTTACGACGTTAATAAAGGTGCCATTTATATTGATGGAATTGATATTAAAGAATTGAAATTAAAATCGTTACGTGGCTTAATGGGGCTCGTCTCTCAAGATTCTATTTTATTTAATGATACCGTAAAAAATAACATTGCCTTAGGCGTTGAAATCACCAATCAAGAAATGGTTGAAAATGCCGCAAAAATTGCCAATGCACATGAATTTATTGTCGACTTACCCCTGCAATACGAAACCAATATTGGTGATGGAGGCAACACCTTATCGGGCGGGCAAAAACAACGACTATCAATTGCTAGAGCAGTTCTTAAAAATCCACCTATTATGATTTTTGATGAAGCAACCTCGTCGCTTGATACCGAATCGGAACAGTTGGTTCAAAAAGCCTTAGATAAAATGATGGAAAATCGGACTTCAATTGTCATTGCACACCGTTTGTCAACCATTCAAAAAGCCGATTTAATTGTAGTCATGCGAAAGGGAAAAATTGTTGAGCAAGGTAAACACGATGATTTATTAGCCCAAAAAGGCGAATACTTTAAATTGGTAAGCATGCAATCTTTTGATGCTTAAAAACTAATTTTTTTGTTTCTAAATTATTGAAATTAGTCGTACTTAGTTACCTTATAATAGCGTTTTTTATACTTATTTTAACTCGTGTTTTTTTAGTTTATACTTACTATTTAGTATATTCGCAATCAATTTAAAAAACCAAATTTCCCTCAAATGAATAACGACTTATTAAATCTATCCCCACAATCACTGTGGAAAAACTTCTCGGCGCTCAATGCGGTGCCAAGACCCTCAAAAAAAGAAACTAGAGTCATTGCCTTTATTGCAAACTTTGGTAAAAATCTCCACTTAGATACACAAATTGATTCGGTTGGTAACGTCATTATTAAAAAACCAGCTACAAAAGGCATGGAAAACCGCAAAGCCGTGGTTTTACAGTCGCACTTAGATATGGTTCACCAAAAAAATAGCGACACGAATTTTGACTTTGACACAGAAGGTATCAAGATGTTTATTGATGGCGATTGGGTTAAAGCAAAAGGTACTACACTTGGAGCTGATAATGGCATAGGTGTTGCTGCCATTATGAGCATTTTAGAATCGGATACCATTGCACATCCGTCACTCGAAGCGCTTTTTACAATCGATGAAGAAACCGGAATGACTGGTGCAAAAGGTTTAAAAGCCGGCTATTTATCAGGTGAAATCTTGCTAAATCTCGATAACGAAAACGACGAAGAGATTGATATAGGCTGTGCTGGAGGTATTGATATTTCTGCTTCGTTAGCATACAATCAAATACCTATAAATAATAATCAAACTGCTTTAAAAATAACTTTAAAAGGATTGCGAGGCGGTCATTCGGGTATGGATATCCATAGAGGAAGAGGAAATGCCAATAAATTATTGGCTAGATTGCTTTTTAGTTTGCAAGAATTCGGATTTCAAATAGCCGAATTTTCTGGTGGTAGTTTAAGAAATGCCATTCCGAGAGAAAGTTTTGTAGTCATTGTTTTGCCAACCGAAAAAGTTGATACTTTTAAAAATGATTTATCCAATTATGTAAGCCAAATTAAAGATGAACAAAAAAAGGTTGATCCCAATTTTGAAGTCTTAACTAAAAACGTAGCTTTACCTCAATTTGGTATGGAACAAAAAGTTCAAAACGCCTTTATTAATACTTTATATGCGGCTTTTAATGGTGTTTATAAAATGAGTTTAGATGTTTCGGGATTGGTAGAAACTTCTAATAATGTTGCCGTAGTAAATGCTGCCGATGGCACCGTTTTAATTGATTGTTTAACACGCTCATCAGTAGAGTCAACCAAATACGCTTTAGCAAATCATCTAAAAGCCACGTTTGTGTTAGGAGGCTTTGATGTTAAATTTTCTGGGGCTTATCCAGGTTGGAAACCCAATCCAGACTCACCAATTTTGAAAGTATTATCTGATCTTTATGAAAAGATTTTTGCTAAAAAAGCTGATGTTATGGCTTGTCACGCAGGATTAGAATGTGGCATTTTAGGTTTCAATTATCCCAATATGGATATGATTTCTTTTGGTCCAACTATTCAAGGTGCGCATTCACCAGACGAATGTGTCAATATCATTTCAACGCAAAAATTTTGGAAATTTTTATTGGAGATTTTAAGGGAAACACCTTTAAAAACAGTGCATTAATCTATCAAACCTTTTGTTTTTACAATCATCCTGCAAGGTCTTTTTTGACCTTGTAGGTCTTAAATTCTGATAATTTTCTAAACCTTGAAGTCTTAGTTTTAACCAAGAAGTCCAAAAAAAATTCTACAAGGTTCTTAAAACCTTACAGAATGGCTAAAATTGTCGATTCACATCAAAATTCTCTAGCAATTCGGCTACGCGTTTTACAAACATCCCGCCAAGGGCACCATTAACCACGCGATGGTCGTATGAATGCGATAAAAACATTTTATGACGAATGCCAATAAAATCGCCTTCGGGTGTTTCAATAACTGCCGGCACTTTTCTGATAGCACCTAAAGCTAATATAGCTACTTGTGGCTGATTAATAATAGGTGTGCCAAACACACTTCCAAATCCACCAACGTTGGTAACCGTATAGGTACCACCTTGAATATCGTCTGGTTTCAAGGAATTTGTACGTGCTTTATTAGCCAAACTATTCACGGCTTTTGTCAAACCTACTAGGTTTAATTGATCGGCATTTTTAATGACCGGAACAATCAAATTGCCATCAGCTAAGGCAGTAGCCATCCCTAGATTAATGTTTTTATGTTTGATAATCGTTTCGCCTTCAACCGAAATATTTATCATCGGAAATTCCTTTATAGCACTTGCAACAGCTTGCATAAAGATAGGTGTAAACGTTATTTTTTCGCCTTCGCGACTAAAGAATCTATCTTTTATTTTGTCGCGCCACTTGACGATATTGGTCACATCAACCTCAATAAACGATTGTACGTGTGCCGAAGTTTGTTTTGAAGTCACCATATATTTAGAAATCAATTTGCCCATTCGGGTCATCTCAATAATCTCGTCAGCACCATTTACCGATATGGGCATAGCAACGGGTGTTATGGGCGTATTAATAATAGGTGTAGATTTTTCTTTCTGTTGATTATCAACTTTTGCAGGATTCGATTTTGCACTTAAAAAACTTAAGATATCCAATTTTGTAACACGTCCTTCTTTGCCTGTACCTTTTATATGGTTTAATTCCTCAATTGAAAGTCCTTCTTGCTTAGCAATGCTTTTAACTAATGGCGAATAAAATTTATCTGAATGCTCTTTATGAGTTTCATCAACAATTTCATCGAGCATCTCTGTGATGATATCAGTCGATTTTTCTACGGTTGTCAATTCATCTGCTACCTTTTCTTGATAAGGTAAGACTACGTCAGAGGCACGAATAAAATCATCTTTTTCTGGCTGACCTAGAGTCTCAGTCTCAATAATAGCAATGGTTTGTCCTACTTGAATTACCTCGTCCACCTTAAATAATTTTTCAACTAAAATACCAGAAACCTCGCTAGGTAATTCACTATCTACTTTATCGGTAGCAATTTCAACAACAGCTTCATCAAGCTCAATGGTATCTCCAACTTCTTTTAACCAAGCGGTTAAAGTTGCCTCGGTAACACTTTCTCCCATTTTAGGTAATTTCAATTCAAATCTGGACATACATTATTATTATTTAAGTATGGCAAATTTACAAAAAAATTAAACGATATTTTGCTTGGCTGTTATATCTGTCAAATAATATTCTTTACTTATAAAAGATAACGAATCAAAAATACCAACCCCATTTATGCTCTAAAATTTTATATTTCTCAAAATTATAATCAACAATCAATTTATTGTTTAAGCAAAAGCTATTTAGTAATATTTTTCTTTAATTTATTATTAATAAATTAATTTATAATTAGTTATAAAAAACATAGACTACTCTTTTCCTCATTAACCTGATATAAATCATAAAATTTACTGATTTAAATCATAATCAATAGAAAATTGACATCCTAATTTTACACTATAAATAAAACAAACTTAAAACAAATAAATTATGAAGACAACTAAATTAATTTTCTTGGTATTAATATCAAGCTTTATGTTTATCCAATGTACTAGCGACCCAATTCCTGGACCAGCTGGTATAGATGGAATTAATGGTGTAGATGGCAAAGATGGCAAAGATGGCGTTAGCACTGGTGCTGCTACAAGCACAACAGATTTATTGGCCAAAAAAACTTTCTTAGGACCTCAAATTGATGGTATTATTGATGCTTCTTGGGCAGATTCTCAAATTTTAGTTTCAACTGCGGTTGTTCCAGAACCTGGAAACAATGTTTTTAGAGGCTATGTTGGTATGTCTATTGAATCTCAAATACGAGCTCAATACGATAGCGATTACATTTATTTCTTAGCAGAATGGAAAGATCCTACAGAAAGTAATAGTAGAGATACTTGGTATTTTAATCCAACAACAAGTCGTTGGGAACAAGAAAGTAACGTTCCTGTTTTTGACGGTGCCGGCAATAAAATTAGAGAAGCATTTTATGAAGATAAATTTGGAATGCAATGGAATATAAATGAAGCTAGCAGTGTTTGGGATGCTCAAACTTGTTATGCAACTTGCCATGTTGCCGATTCACCAGCCGATGGTTTTGCACATCACTATACCTCTGCTGCCGGAATTAAAACTGATTTATGGCACTGGAAATCTGTTAGATTGGGAAAACCAGTTGGTCAATTTGACGATACCAATGTTGTTTTTCCTGATGCCACACACCCAATTAAAGGAGGTAAAACAAGAGCTGCCGATGCAAAGACAAGTGGTGGGCATTCAAACAATGTTCAATCAAAAGCGTTACTCGATGGTGCCAATGCTGGTACAATGATAAATATTCCTAAATATTATATCCCAGGAAAATCAAATTATTATTGGATTTTAAAAAGTGAAATCGACAATGGTACTGCCGTATTAATAACAGGCGTTCATGATAATGGAACTTTAGATTTATCAAATGGTGGCACTATTAATCCGAATACAGATTTAGATTTTCAAAGACCAGTTCCTTTAAATGCAAATGATATTCACTCAACATCTCTCAAAGGAATGCCTAGTATTTATACAGCAACTCTTGTAGGTAGCGAAGGCGATATTCTTTGCGCTCAAACTTATACAGGTACGGGTTGGATACTTGAATTTAAACGTAAATTAAATACAGGAAATAACGATGACGTTTTGTTCGATGTTACTAAAAATTATCCATTTGGATATGCTATTTTTGAAAATGCTGCAATAGCTCATGCTATCAAACCTTCGTTAACTCTAAAATTTAAACAATAAACTCCCTTTAGATAAAGGTGCAAAATTTTTTTGCACCTTTATTTTTTCTAATGAAGTCTTTAACTTAATTTATGACCAAATGAAAAAACTATTTCAACTTTTTATGCTTATTGGATTGGGCTTGACGCTCAA
>JAVHOP010000160.1:0-5638 GCA_036170135.1 Flavobacteriaceae bacterium
TATTTTTCAAAACTATTTAACTTATATTCTTAAATATTCACTTATTTTTGTCCAAAATATATTTGTTTTATGGCTTCAACAGCACAATTAAAAGACTTTACACAACAAGTTAGACGCGATATTGTTAGAATGGTTCACGCCGTGCAATCCGGACATCCGGGCGGCTCTTTAGGTTGTGCCGAATTTTTGACAGTTTTGTACCAAGAAATTTTAGACTACAATACCAATTTTAAAATGGATGGTAAGAATGAGGATTTATTCTTTCTATCAAATGGACATATTTCGCCTGCTTTTTATAGCGTTTTAGCCAGAAGCGGTTATTTTCCTGTAAAGGAATTAGCAACATTCAGAAAATTAAATACCCGTTTGCAAGGTCATCCAACCACACACGAAGGTTTGCCGGGTATCAGAATTGCATCTGGTTCTTTAGGTCAGGGACTATCGGTTGCTTTAGGCGCTGCTCAGGCAAAAAAGCTAAATGGCGATAAACATTTGGTTTATACCCTTCACGGAGATGGCGAACTACAAGAAGGTCAAATATGGGAAGCCGCCATGTATGCCGGTTCTAAAGGTATTGATAACCTTATTGCAACAGTCGATTATAACGGTCAACAAATTGATGGCCCTACAGATATGGTGATGCCTTTGGGCGATTTAAAAGCCAAATTTGAAGCTTTTGGTTGGATTGTATTAGACGTGCTACAAGGAAATGATATCGAAAGTATTGTTGATGCCTTAAAATCTGCTAAAACTCTTACTGGAAAAGGTAAGCCAATTTGTATTTTATTGCATACCATGATGGGAAATGGTGTTGATTTTATGATGCATACCCATGCTTGGCATGGCAAAGCACCTAATGACGCGCAGCTAGAAAGTGCCTTAGATCAAAATCCTGAAACTTTAGGTGATTATTAGAGTTAGGTTTTTTATATATTAGGCCAAAAGCTAAATCATAAATAAAATGAAAATAGGAATTGTTTGTTATCCAACTTATGGTGGAAGTGGTGTGGTTGCTACCGAACTAGGCATGGCGCTAGGCTATGAAGGTCACGAGGTTCATTTTATAACTTACAACCAACCGGTGCGACTCAATTTTTTATCAAAAAACGTCTATTTTCACGAAGTATTTGTCGAAGAATACCCCTTATTCCAGTACCAGCCTTATGAATTGGCGCTTTCTAGCAAAATGGTTTCAATTGTAGAACGTTACCATCTAGATATTTTGCATGTTCATTATGCCATTCCCCACGCTTATGCCGCTTTTATGGCGAAGCAAATTTTAAAATCAAAAGGCATTGATATCAAAGTTGTAACTACGCTTCACGGTACCGATATTACCTTAGTTGGAAGCCACCCAATATACAAACTAGCTGTAGAATTTAGCATCAATAATTCTGATTACGTTACTGCTGTTTCTAAAAGTTTAAAGGAAGACACTTTACGGTTATTCGAAATTACGAAAGACATTCAAGTTATTTATAATTTCATCGAACTCAATAAATATCCCGAACATTCAAAAGATGATTGTCAGCGTTCAACTTTAGCAGATGAAAATGAGCGTATTATTGTCCATGTAAGCAACTTTAGACCCGTAAAACGCATTGAAGATGTGATTCTGATTTTCGACAAAATTTTAAAACAAATTCCCGCTAAATTATTATTGATTGGAGAAGGTCCTGAGCGTGAGAAAGCCGACCTATTAGTCAAAAAATTAAACATTCGCGATAAAGTTATTTTCTTAGGAAATAGTCAAGAAATCAATAAAATTTTGTGTTATGCCGATTTGTTTTTATTGCCCTCACAAACCGAAAGCTTTGGTCTATCAGCCTTAGAGGCGATGGCAGCAAAAACACCAGTTATTTCTTCTAATAGTGGTGGTTTGCCAGAAGTTAATGTGCAAGGGGTTACTGGATTTTTGAGCAATGTTGGCGCTATTGATGAGATGTCAGACAATGCATTGAAAATTCTCAAAGATAATTCGGTTTTGCAACAGTTTAAGCAAAATGCTTTTTTACATTCAAAAGATTTTGAATTAGATGTCATTCTGCCACAATACGAAGCTATTTATCGGGCTGTAAAAAAGGGTTGCTGCTAAACGCTGTAGTATTTAAAAGCCTTAATAATAGCCGTTTCGCCGACTTCACAATTCAATTTAAACTGTCCAATTTGTGGTATTAAAACAAATTTAACAATGCCACTTTCTGCTTTTTTATCGTGTTTTAACAAAATTAATAATGCTTTGTAATCTGATTCTGAAAGGTCAATTTTACCAAAGTAAGTTTGAATAAAAGATTTTATTTCGTCTGTTTTTTCGAGACTAAATTCTAAATATTGATGTGATAAATGTGCGGCTAAAACCATTCCTGCAGCAACTGCTTCACCGTGCGTAAGGTGTGTATCACCATCATTTTTTAAAAAGTAAGATTCAATGGCATGACCCAAACTATGTCCAAAATTCAACACTTTACGCAAGTTTTTCTCTTGGGGATCTTTTAATACCACCTCGTTTTTAATTTCAGCCGAACGGTAAATCAGTTTTTCTAGAAAGTCGATAGTATTGATATTATTTTTTTTGAGTAATTGATAGAGTTTTTCGTCGTATGACAAGCCGTATTTTAAAATTTCGGCCATACCCGAACGCAATTCTCTCTCCGGTAAAGTTTTTAAAAAGCAGCTATCAATAATAATCATACTGGGGTTTGCAAAAGCGCCAACCTGATTTTTTAAAGAACCTAGATTAATACCTGTTTTGCCACCAATTGCCGCATCAACCATTCCTAATAAAGTAGTTGGAATATTGATAAAATGGACTCCCCTCTTTAGAGTTGAAGCTACAAATCCACCCAAATCGGTTACAATACCCCCACCTAAATTGATGATTAAAGAAGACCTATCGGCCTCTAAATCACATAATTTTTGCCATAATAATTCACACGTTTCGATAGTTTTGTGATGCTCGCCTATGCCAATAGTTAAAATTTCAATTGATTTCTCTGTTGTTAATTTTTTTTTTAAATGTGGATAACAATATGCTAAGGTATGTTTATCGGCAACTATAAAAATCTTTGAAAAATTGGAAGCTTCGAGCATATTATTTAATGCCAGATAAGCATCATCATTAAAATAGATTAGATAATCTTTGGCTTTTATCAATTTCATAATAACAATCAATTTGTTTGCAAAATAACCATAAAAATATTTATTTAAAGCATCTACAAATATTATCTTTGCTAAAAATTTATAAAAATGACAAACCCCTTTGACAATACTAAAACGGCATTTGCTTTAAAAACAGATTCAGAACTTGAACGCGCCTATTTTTTATTCAAGATGATTAAGAGCGAACCCCTCGTTAAGATAGGAACTGCAGCTACAAATTTTGCTTTAAAAGCACACCTTCCGGTTGAGGGTTTAATTCGCTCAACAGTATTCGATCATTTCTGTGGTGGCGTTACCGAAGAGGATTGTATGAATACCATAAAAAAAATGTATTCAGAACAAGTCCACTCGGTTTTAGATTACTCAGTCGAAGGTGCCGAGGAAGAGTCTCAGTTTGATTTAGCGATGAACAAAACACTCAAAAATATTGACTTTGCAAAAGAAAATATAAGTATTCCGTTTGCTGTTTTTAAACCAACCGGTTTTGGAAGATTGGCTTTATATCAAAAAATTACAGAGCGTATCGAATTAAGCGATGCCGAACAAATTGAGTGGAATAAAATAAAAATGCGCTATCATGCGGTTTGTAAATATGCTTATGACAACGATGTACATATCTTAATTGATGCCGAAGAATCATGGATGCAAGAGGCTGCCGATAATTTGATTGAGGAAATGATGTCAAAATACAACAAAGAAAAAGTAATTGTCTTTGGCACCCTTCAACTATACCGCTGGGACCGTTTAGATTATCTTAAAAACTTACATCAACGGGCAAAAGAATATGGATTTTTTGTCGGTATGAAATTAGTTCGTGGGGCTTATATGGAAAAAGAACGTGAACGCGCCATCGAAAAAGGGTATAAATCACCTATTTGCGATTCAAAAGCAGCAACCGATGCCAATTATAATGCGGTTGTTACTTATATTTTAACACACATCGAAGATATGGCAATTTTTGAAGGAACTCATAATGAACAAAGTTCGGAATTGCTGATGGAACTTATTGATAAATACAAACTCAAAAAAAATGATGACCGTATTTGGTTTGGTCAATTATATGGAATGAGCGATCATATCAGTTACAACTTATCAAAAAATGGCTATAATGTGGCTAAATATTTACCTTACGGACCCGTGAGAGATGTGATGCCCTATTTAATAAGAAGAGCCGAAGAAAACACTTCAGTAGCCGGACAAACCAATAGAGAATTAGAGTTGCTTAAAAAGGAAAAACAACGTCGAAAAATTTAGGTTTGTAGATGCGAATTACCTTTTTTTTCGTCTTTCTATTTGTTGTAGATGTGTATTCCTATTTTGGGGTAAAAGCATTGCTAAAGGGAAGTGAATATCAAAAAATAGGACGCTATACTTACCTGTCTATTTTAGTATTTTCCTATGTTGGATTGGTGCTTTTAATAAAATACTTTACCACACATCCCTTACAAGCATCGCCTTGGAGGAATCTTATTATAGGGTTTACATTTTCATTTTTAGTTTTTAAAATCGTTTTTATTCTTTTTATTTTTATAGATGATATCTTCAGATTTTTAAACTTCGGCTTTCGATTTATTTCAAGTTTATTTTCACAATCAGCAAATGGAGTTGCTTATCCCGAAAGGCGAAAATTTATTGGTCAGATTGGTTTAGGAATTGCCGCCATTCCTTTTTTATCAATGCTTTACGGCATTACAAAAGGCAAATACAATTTTAAGGTTATCAATATTAAAATCAATTTTACTAATTTGCCAGAAGCATTTAATGGGTTTAAAGTAATTCATATTTCTGATATCCATGCTGGGAGTTTTGACAGTTTAGAAGATGTAAAACGCGGTATCGATTTAATCAATCAACAACAAGCCGATTTGATTTGCTTTACAGGAGATTTGGTCAATAACGATTCAAGAGAAATTGAGCCTTTTATGTCCGATTTTAAAAAACTAAAAAGCAATTTTGGTATCTACTCAAGTTTGGGAAATCATGATTATGGTGATTATAAACATTGGGATTCAAAAGAAGCCAAACAACAAAATTTGGAGCGTCTATGCAAACACCATCAAACAATGGGCTTTAACTTGCTTAGAAATGAAAACCTTACAATTGAAAAAGATGGCGAAAAACTGACAGTTATAGGTGTAGAAAATTGGGGAAAACCACCCTTTCCGCAATACGGTAATTTAGACAAAGCACTTATAAATGTTGGGGAAAACGATTTTAAAATTCTGCTCTCTCACGACCCCACACATTGGGATTTCAAGGTGTTAAAACATCCTATAAATATTGATTTAACCCTTTCAGGTCATACTCACGGCATGCAATTTGGTGTCGAAATACCTGGTTACAAATGGAGTCCTATCAAATATTTTTATCCGCGTTGGGCGGGACTTTATAATGAAGCCAATCAATATTTAAATGTCAATCGCGGTTTCGGATTTTTAGGATTCCCCGGAAGGGTAGGTATTTGGCCTGAAATTACGGT
>JAVHOP010000161.1:0-21622 GCA_036170135.1 Flavobacteriaceae bacterium
TGTATTAATCTAGGCGTACAGGCGAACCTATGCGTTCGCCCTTTTTAGGAAACGTCAACAATTTATCTCTATAATACTCGTACTGCTTTTTCCTTAACGCAATTTCTTTGGGCAAACCTTCGCTGATGGACGTGGTAAGCGTGTCAAATTTATCGAGGATGGAAACAATGCGGGCTTGTTCGGCGAGCGGCGGAATGGGGATTGAAAATTCTTTTACTTTAGCATCTGAAATAGCCGGATAAGCTGAACCGCTTTGATTTTCTTCTACATAGTTTTTGAAATCATTTGAAGTAATCCAATAATAAATCCATTTAGGTAAAATTACATCTGTGTTAGCTCTTAATACACAATAACCTGTGCTTGCAACTTCTTCTGAATACTCATTAGTAATTAAACAAAGCCTCTGTTGTGTTGGTCGAGTTGTTGCAAAAATTATATCATCCTTTAAAACAAGTTTTTGAGCTCTGCTTGGAGCAGTATCTTTTGTAATATCTGTGGTTTCAATAATGGTATTTTTCTCACGACAAACAGAAGTCAAATCAATATATCGATAAGATTTATTTGTATCTCGCCATCGAATATTTGTGGTTGCTAAAACCACCTCCCCCAACGTCTTCCACTCCACTTTTTCATTATTCATTAACCCTTTATCATTCACCATTAACAATTGCTCCCGATAATAGCCATACTGTTTTTTCCTCGCTGTAAGCTCAGCTGTAAGCTCTGCTGTAAGCTCCGTAAAGCTGTCGAGAATACGGACTATTTCGGCTTGGATGGTGAGCGGGGGAATGGGGATTTGGAGGTCTAAAACTTCACTTGTTCTCAATGCAGGAATACCTGCACCATGTTGCTTAGTTGTTAATTTTTCTTGGTTAAGTTTTAAAAAGTGATATACATATCTATTTTCAATAACTGATTGAATAGGTAATACCACATAGCAATGAGCGTTTGCATAAAATTTTGTTGTTATAAAATTAACAAAACCAGCCGATGCTCCACCCTGACTAATGATAATTGTATTTTCATTATAATTAAAATTATCTGTAAAACCAGAGTATGAAATTCCTCCATTATAAGCGGGATATAGTCCATTTTCAGAAAGTAATTCTTTATTAAGTTGTTTGCCTTTTTCAAGTTTAGCCACCTCCCCCAGTGTTTTCCACTGCACTTCTGTGCCTTGTAATAAAGTATCTAAGTAGCTCATGGTTTAATATCCTTATTTATTGGTAGTTGATTGTTCATCAATCTGTCAAAATCGCTTTCAAACAATTTATCTTGAACAATTCTATATTTTTCAAATTCAGATTCGGCATGTGTTTTGGCTATTTCGACTGTTACAGCTCCAGCATTTTGCAACACCTTTCTATCGGTGGCTTCAATAAATCTGTTTAGTCGGTTTTCCCAATCTTGCATAGTCATGGGTATTTGTCGAATAGCCATATCTTCTGCCAAATCTAAATAGGCAGAAACCAGCCTTTGTAGTTGTTGCATTTCTTTTTCTGTTAAATAGTTTTTAGCAACCGATACATCAAATTTTTGGATTTTACCTTTTGGTGCATCATTCCAAGTGGACAATCCCATATTTTCTTTTTCGTGGCTGGCTCGATTTACAATTATTTCTGAAGCTGTATTGCCGTGTATTGCCCAATGCAACTTGTTTTGTACGGTTGCAAAAAAACGTTGGGTGGCTTTGGCAGTTGCATCGTAATCAATAGCAGTAGCGTATATATCGGTTATTTTCTGATAGAATTTTCGTTCACTCAATCGGATTTCTCTTATCCGTTGCAGTTGTTCTTCAAAATATTTTTTGCCGAGAATGGTGCCGTTATTTTTTAGTCGCTCGTCATCCATGGCAAAACCTTTAATGGTAAATTCTTGCACTATTTGCGTAGCCCATTTTCTAAACTGCACTGCACGCTCAGAATTTACCTTATAACCTACAGCTATGATAGCCGAAAGCTTGTAGTGTAGGGTTTCGTAGTTTTTGCCATCTGTGGCAGTTATCCGAAATTTTCGGATAACTGAATCTTGCTGTAACTCCTTGTCGATAAACACCTTTTGAAGATGGTCGCTAATGGTTCTAACATTCACATCATAAAGAATGCCCATCATTTTTTGTGACAGCCAAATGTTTTCATCAGCATATATAGCTTCAACACCGCTTTCTCCTGTGGCAGCAATAAAGGTTAAATATTCTACAGCAGATGACCTTACTAACATTTTATTTAATTTTTTATCACTCATCGTTTTAGCCATTAATCTCCTTTACAATTTCATCAATATCGGTACGCAGTTTATTAATCTTATCTACCGTTAGGGCAATTTCTTTATTTAATTCAGAAATGTTGATAATCTCACGCGTGTCTTTGGCTTCTACATAAGAGCTTACGGAGAGATTATAATCGTTTTGGGCAATAGTGGTATTGTCAACAGATTTGGCTCTGTATTCAACATCTGCTTTGCTATCAAACATTTTCATAATCAGGTCAATGTGTTTGTTTTCAAGCACATTATTGTTGGTAGCTTTTTTAAAGAAATCTTCGCCACTGGCATCAATAAACTGGGTTTTATCTTCGGTTTTGTGTTTCGATAGCACCAATATATTTACGGCTATAGATGTTCCAAAGAATAAGTTTGGAGCTACTGATATTACGGTTTCCACAAAATTGTTATCTACCAAATATTTTCTAATCTTTTGCTCTGCACCGCCACGGTAAAAGATACCGGGAAAACAAACAATGGCAGCCCTGCCTTTACCGGATAGATAGCTTAGGGCGTGCAGCACAAAGGCAAAATCGGCTTTCGATTTAGGCGCCAACACACCGGCAGGGGCAAAACGGTCATCGTTAATCAAAGTAGGGTCGCCATCGCCTATCCAATTAATAGAGTACGGCGGATTAGAAACAATGGCATCAAAAGGTTTTTCATCGCCAAACTGAGGACTTATAAGCGTATCGCCTAACACTATATTAAACTTGTCGTAGTTCACATTGTGCAAAAACATATTCATACGAGCAAGGTTATAAGTCGTGTGGTTCACTTCCTGCCCAAAGAATCCTTCTTCAATAATATGATTGTCGAAATGTTTTTTGGCTTGCAAAAGCAGTGAGCCTGAACCACAAGCGGGGTCATAAATTTTATTTACCTTAACTTGTTTGTGCATTGCCAGTTGCGCAATAAGCTTAGAAACGTGCTGTGGCGTAAAAAACTCACCTCCCGATTTTCCTGCATTGGCGGCATAATTGGAAATCAAAAATTCATAAGCATCGCCAAAAAGGTCAATTTGATTGTCTTCAAAATGACCAAAATTCAGTTCTTCTACACCTTTCAAAACGGAGGCTAAACGTCTGTTTTTGTTTTCAACGGTATTGCCCAGTCGTGTACTTGTGGTGTCAAAATCGGCAAACAATCCTTTAATATCCTGTTCGGATGGATAGCCATTGGCAGAACTTTCAATAGCATCAAAAACAGCTTTTAAGTCTGTATTCAGATTGGGGTTTGTATTGGCTGTTTTGGCAATATTCACAAAAAGCTGATTGGGGTATATAAAGTAGCCTTTTGTTTTAATGGCATCGTCTTTTATTTCAGGCGTGATTTTATCATCAGGATAGTTTGCATAGTTGACGCTTTCATCACCACCTTCAATGTAATTGATAAAGTTTTCACTAATAAAGCGATAGAAAAGCGTTCCTAACACAAACTGTTTAAAATCCCATCCATCCACTGAGCCACGAACATCGTTGGCAATTTTCCATATTTTAGCTTGTAATTCGGCTCTTTGTGCTGTGCTTGTCATTTTGTTTCCTTTATTAAGTCCTTTGGATTTACATCTAAAATCTCAGCGATTTCAAATAGAATTTCAAGTTTAGGTTGCTGTCTATTTTGCACATAAGCATTAAGCATGTTATAGCTTTTGCCTAGTTTTTCAGCGAGCCATTTTTGCTTGATTCTTTTTTCTTCTAATACTTCCTTTATTCTATTCATTGATTTTAGAATTGAATACTCAAAAATAGAGTTTTTTATCTCGTTTTACAATATAAAAAGCGCTGCTTCTGTTGTTAGTTTCAAGCGGGTAAGTAAAAAACAGCTTTTTTGGTTTTTTAGCGTTAGATTTAGCATTGGCAAAAACCAAATCTGCAATTAGCTGGCTAACTTTTTACACCGATGCATAACTCTTTATATCATAAATTAAATCAAAGATATCGGGTTCTTTATTTTGATAACTTCACTAGGTTACACCTATTGGTGTTATTTTTGAGGGGTAATCCAAAGGTAATGAGATTATTTGAAATGATTTAATAAATTTTTGAAATTTTTAGAAGGGTTAACTGTAGCCAACCCTATCAAGTAAGCTACAGCCACTCTGTCATATTATGACGCAGGTTTTATTGCAAATGCTAAAAAGTATTTTTGTTAATCTTAAAAATTAACCTTGTTTGCCTAATTATGATTGATTGCTAATAATCAATAAGCTCTTTTAAGGCGACTTTAAACCGCTCTTTAGGTAAAAATTGATTTTCAAGCACTTTTACAAATGGTATGGGCGTTTCTAAACTTCCCACACGTTTGATGGGTGCATCTAAATATTCAAAACATTGTTCAGAAATGATGGCCGAAATTTCGGAAGCCAAGCCTCCAAATAAGGTATCTTCTTGTAAAATAATAACTTTTCCTGTTTTCTTTACTGAGGTTAATATGGTTTCTAAATCAAGTGGTTGCAAACTTCTCAAATCAATCAAATCGGCATCGACAGATAAATCTATAACCGTTTGCAAAGCCCAATGAACAGCAGCACCATAGGCGATAATGCTGACTTTATTTCCTGTTTTTAATAGCGCAGCTTTACCGAGCGGAATGGTGTAATAATCTTCGGGTACATCTTGGCTAATTGAGCGATACAATGCTTTATGTTCAAAAAACAAAACAGGATTTGGATTGGCTATTGCCGAAGCTAACAGCCCTTTTGCATCGTATGGAAATGCGGGATAAACCACTTTTAGTCCTGGTGTTTTTAAAAACCAAGCTTCATTGGTTTGGCTATGAAATGGTCCGGCGCCTACACCTGCACCACAAGGCATTCGCAATACCACATCGGCAGGTTGCTGCCATCGATAATACGATTTTGCCAATAAATTGATAACCGGATTAAAGCCACTGGTAATAAAATCGGAAAATTGTAATTCGACTACACTTTTATATCCGGCAATTGAAAGACCGTAAGCGGCTTCAATAATAGTCGATTCGCAAATAGGTGTATTGCGCACGCGATTGGCTCCGAATTTATCTAAAAAACCTTCTGTAACTTTAAAAACACCGCCATAATCGGCGATATCTTGTCCCATTAAAATTAAATTATCATGCTTTTCCATCGCCTGATATAAACCTTGCGAAATGGCATCGACAAAACGAATATTTGCTGATTTTCCATTTGCATTTTCAGAAATCAAAGTGAACGGATTGTAAACATCGTTTAATTCGTTTTCTAAATTCGCTTCAATTGGTGGTTCGTTGTAGGCTATTTCAAGATTAGAATTGATATTAGCTATAATCTCTTTTCGGATAGCAGCATCTTCTTGAGCTGTTAATATATTTTGAGATACCAAAAATTCATAATAATTTTTAATAGGATCTTTCTGTTCCCATTTTTCTAAAAGCTCTTTGGGAACATATTTTGTACCACTCGCCTCTTCGTGACCACGCATTCTAAAGGTTAAAAATTCTATTAAAACCGGACGTGGATTTTCTCTAAGGCTTTTAGCAATTTCTGAAATTTTTGTATAAACTTCGACAATATTATTGCCATCAATTTGCAGACTTTCCATGCCATAACCTTTGGCTTTATCAATCATAAATTCACAAGCAAATTGCTGGTTGCTGGGCGTTGATAAACCATAACCATTATTTTCAATACAGAACAACACCGGAAGTTTCCAAACAGAAGCGACATTCAATGCTTCGTGAAAATCGCCTTCACTGGTACCGCCATCACCCGTAAAAACGGCTGTAAGTTGGTTGTTTTTCTTTAAGATATTTGCCAAAGCAATGCCGTTTGCAACCCCTAATTGTGGTCCCAAATGCGAAATCATGCCAATAATATGATAGTCTTGTGTACCGAAATGAAAAGAGCGATCTCTTCCTTTTGTAAATCCGCCAAGCTTACCTTGCCATTGCGAAAAAAGTTTGTGTAACGGAATTTGCCTCGACGTAAAAACACCTAAATTACGATGCATTGGTAGAATATACTCGTCTTCTTGAAGCGCAAGTGTAACGCCAACAGAAATAGCTTCTTGACCAATACCAGAGAACCATTTAGAAATTTTGCCTTGACGCAAAAGCACCAACATCTTTTCTTCAATCAAGCGTGGAATTAAAAGATTTTTATAGAGATTAATTAATTCATTCTTTGCTAAATCTTTGATAATGAATTGCATCATAGAACTAAGTGTTTGTTAATTTGACAATCCAAATGTAATGAAATTAGCTCATTACAATCTGAGATTCAAAATAAAAATACAGATACCTTGAAAGTATTGAATTCTAAAGTTCAGAAAAAATCTGATGCATCAATCGGTTTTTATCATTGATACTTTCAAAAAGAGAAATAGAAGTTTCAGTTCGCTGTACATCAGGTATTTGGTCTATTCTAAAAATGATATCTTTTGCGTGTTTGGTGTCGCGGGCACGCAATTTGCAAAAAACTCCAAATTTACCAGTTGTTAAATGAGCCACCGTAATTTCGGGAATTTTTACCAATTCCGCCAAAACGGCATCTGTACTCGAACTTTTGATTAAAAATAAACCGACATAGGCTATAAACGAATACCCCAGTTTATCGTAATCTAATTTAAGTGTTGCCCCTTTAATAATACCTTCGTCTATCATTTTATTGACGCGAATGTGGATAGTTCCTGCCGAAACACCATATTTTTTTGCGATGTCAGTAAACGGGGTTCTAGCATTTTCTATTAATACATCAATAATTTGATGGTCTAATTCGTCTATATTAAATTTTTTCATTGCAATGGTTGATTTTATGCGAAATTCGGAATTTTATTAAGAAATTCCTAATGAAATTAAGAAAATTTAAAATATATGTTAATTAAAAATCTTAAAAAGTGAATTAAGGTCATTCTCGGAGTCAATTGTTACATTTTCTGCATTGATAATAGTATTCGCCCCATAAGCAGATAAATCACCTATTTTCTCAATTGTTGGGATTTTAATCAATTTACCATCCTTAATCTGTTCGGCAAACAAGATTCCTACCGAAATATTTTTAGATTTTAACAGTACATTATTGATAATAATATCGAGATAATATGTGTCATTTTGAGGAATCTCATTATAAATTTCTATATCCGCAAAGCTATTTGTAGAAATACTTAACAAACCGGTTAGCAATGATTTAAAATAAAAATATCGGACTTTTTCTCTATTGTAATCATCTTGAAAATGGCCAGCTTCAATAAGAATTGTGCTAAAACCATCTTTCTGAAAATTATCTCCTGTCGCATTTGGATAAAACGCATCGTTATAACGCGATACATTTTTAGGAATATCTATTTTTAGCGCTTGAAACATGGTGCTGATAACCGCCATTGACTTTAAACGCTCATTTGTTAGCTTTCGCGAAAACTCTGTTGAAGGCGATAAAAATGAAATACTTGCAGGTTCTTTAGTTTGCGCCACACTGTAAATATTGCGTTGGTCGTGTAAATTAAAGCAAAAATCGGGATGAAAACTGTTTAAAACTTGACGTAAAAGTTTGCTTTCTGGTGCGATAAGGCTTGTTGCATCTCTATTTAAATCAATCTGTTGCGCATTAAATCGCGTATAATCTAAAGCGCCATCAGGGTTGAGAATTGGAATAATTTTAATGGTGCAAAGCTCTAAAATAGCTTTAATATTATTAGGAGTATTCTGATTTTTAAAGACATTTAACAAATCAAACACAACTTTAGTTGCAGTAGCTTCATTTCCGTGCATTTGTGTCCATATTAAAATCTTAATAGGACCGTTCCCTAAAGTTATTGAGTAAATAGGATTCTTTAAAAACGACTTTCCAATTTCAACAATTTGATAATGTGTTTTATGGATTCTTAACAAAGGAAGGATGTCTAACAAGTGAATCCATTTGCCAGATAAGCTAAATTCTTTATTATTATTAAATAGGTTTTTCATAACAGTTTACAAATGTAATTAAAGAAATATTTACAATTGTAAACATTTCAAATGAATTATTTTTTACATTTGTAATCAGTTTGAGATTAATTTCACCTTAAAATAACAATTGTTGTAAACAAATTTTTTTATGAATGATTTTAAAAATTAAATACATACTTATCAGTAATTTATATTATATCATATAAAGTATATTATCATTAATATTTGGTTATTACTTCAAATACTTTTGTTAAATTAACTTTAATTTGTTACATTTGTGAAAAATTAATATGTTACAATTGTGAACACAGAAACATTCTCAGATCGCATTAAAAATCTTTTAACTTTTTATAATTTATCGGCAACTCAATTTGCTGATAAAATTGGTGTGCAGCGTTCTAGTATTTCTCACCTCCTATCTGGTAGAAATAAGCCAAGTTTAGATTTTGTTGTCAAAGTTGTTCAAAATTTTAGTGAGGTAGATTTATATTGGTTACTTAATGGAAAAGGCAAATTTCCGAAGCAAGACGTATCTTTATCAAAGACACCATTAATACCTTTCGAAGCTACAGAAGCGCTTTTAAATGAACCAAAAACAGAAACCGAACAGGTTTTTGCTAAGAAAATACCTTCCGCTAAGGAAAAATCGATAGAACATATCATCATATTTTACAATGATGGTAGTTTTAAAAAATATGAAGCGGTTTAATCTTGTAAGATTAAACCGCTTCGGTAAAGTGTTAAAATCGGATTTATTTTAATTTATTAATACCTTCATTAACAATATCTAACAATTCTTTTTCATTAGCTAAATTAGCTGATTTTTTTAAAGTAATGACTTTTTCCATTAATTGCAACATCATTTTATCGGCACCATAAGATTTATATTGTAAGCCTGCTTTTACAAAACTGTCAATCATAATTTTAGTAGCCTCAACACTACTAGATGCTGCAATCCATTCAAAGGCTTTACCGTATTCCTTTTGCACTTCTTTATCAGGATTAAAAAACATACCGCTTATTAAATTTTTAGCTATAAATGGCATTTCACTTTCGTCCTTTTCTTTAATAAACATGCTCACTAAATTAGATGCCATATATTTTTTTGAATCGGCTGATAATGCTTTGGCGACTTTCAGAGCACTTTCTTTATCAATATTATATAGTGAGCTTATTGCATTGGATTGAACCGAAAATGATTCGCTTTTTGAAGCATCATTAAATAAACTTAAATACTTTTTGTCATTTAATTTTCCTAGAATTTTTATCGCTTTAGCTTGGACCAGAGTTTTTGGGTCATTTTTAGCTAAATCTTCAATAATTTTAATTGCCTTATTAGCTTTTTTAAGATTTGTAATATCTATATTTTCTAGAGCCATAATTCGCAAACCAAAATAAGAATCGTTTAAGGCCCTTGTTAAAGTATTGTATGCTACATCGTTATCCTGTTGTTTAGAAAGTGCTTCAATGGCGCTTCTACGTGCTTCATACTTTTTAACATGTGTATATTGATAATTGTAATTTTGTGTTGTTTTTGAGCTATCTGTAAGTTGCATTAACAAATCCTTGTCTGGGTCAATATCAATTAATAAGGGCTTAGAATTTAATTCAAACCCTAAAGATTGTGTTTTTTTGTCAATCCAAAGGTCATAATGTTTTTTACCTGTAGCCTCATAAATATCTATACCTAAAGGGAAATTAAATACTTTTTTACCTTGTTTAATATTTACATATACTTTTTTAGAATTTTCATCATAATTATAGTTTACATTTAGTTCAATATGACCACTTCCAAAATACCATTGATTAAAAAACCAATTTAAATCTTTGCCACTAACCGATTCTAATGCCAATCTGAGTTGTTGTGCCTCGCCTGTACCAAATTTATTATCTTCTAAGTATTTTTTGAGACCTGCAAAAAAGGCGTCATCACCTAGATAATTTCGCAACATATGTAAAACGTAACCTCCTTTGTTATAGCTTACTGCATCAAACATGTCTTCTTTATCAGCATAGTGAAAACGCACTAAATCTTTTTCATTGCTATTACTGTTAAAATAGCCATTTAGATTTTCATAACGCAAAGCATCTGCATGGTCTCTTCCATATTTATAATCGCGCCATAAATACTCACCATAATTTGCAAAGGACTCATTAACGGTTATATTAGACCAACTTTCGGTTGTGACAAAATCACCAAACCAATGGTGAAATAATTCATGTGAAATGACATCTTCCCAAGAATTTTGATCAGCTAACTGACCCGGAACTTGATAAGCAGATTCTTGATGTAGTACGGCAGTGGTATTTTCCATAGCGCCACTAACAAAATCAGATCCTACAATTTGATCGAATTTTGGCCATTGGTATTCAACTCCTAACCTATCAGAAAAGAACTGAATCATTTCTGGTGTCAAACCAAATATTTGTCTGGCATAGGGTCCATATTTTTTATCGACATAATAATTGACTTCACGACCTTTCCAAGAGTCTTTAACTATTTCATAATCACCTATTCCCATAAAAAACAAATAAGGTGCGTGTGGAAGATCCATTTTCCAATAATCGGTTCTTGTACCATCAACATTATTGCTTTGGCTCATTAATAAACCATTTGAAAGGGTTACAAATTTATTGGGAACCGTGATATAAATTTCTTCGGTCGATTTTTGATTTGGTGTATCTAAAGTTGGAAACCACACACTATTTGATTCAGTTTCACCCTGAGTCCAGATTTGAGTTGGTTTATCGGGATCAATTTCGGTTGGGTCAATAAAATAAAGTCCTTTGGCATCAGTAATTGCTTGACTTCCTTTTTGTTTTACTTCTTCGGGGCGTGCAACATATTTGATATAAACAGTGTATTGCTCGCCTTTAGAAAAGATATTTCCTAAATTAATTGTTAATTTATCATCTTTATATTCAAATTTTAAGTCCACTTTCCCATTTGAAACCTGGGTTATCAACATTGCTTTTGCATCGAGCGTCAAGGTATTGGTTGAATAAAAATGAGGTTTTAAGGTAAGCCAAGCTTCACCATTCATCTGACTTTTAGCAAAGTCAAAATTGACTTTTAATTTGGTGTGAACCAAGTCATTTGTTTTTGTTTGCTCTGCTTTGTAAGGAATCTCATTGGGTTCTTGTGCGAATAATAATCCATTTAACAACAAGAAAAGGCTTAGGAAAAATACTTTTTTAATCATAGTTATTTAAAATTAAATTTTAGAATCCAAATATAATTGATTAATTCTTTAATGATTTGTTAAAAAAAAACCACGGCAAAGCGTGGTTTCAATTATAAAATCAACCTAATATTTTTATCAGTTAAAAAAGCTTTTAAGTCCTGCAATTTTAGAGGTATCCATCTTTCCTGATTTTGCCAATGTAAATAATTTAATCGCTTTATTAACGTCCATTTTATCTCCTAAAACCCTAACTAAAACAAAACCTTTTTCATTAGACGAACCAAACAATATAAATTGGTCAACACTACTATCGCTTCCCAAATATTTAACTGTAACCAAATTAGTTCCATCTTTAAAGTGCATTAAATCTTTATAAGATTTATTTGCTAATAGTTTGTTGATAGCAACTTTTTCAATTTCAAATTTATTTACATTGAGGTCAGTTTTCTTAAAAGCTAGAATATTCAGTTTTTTGAAAGAGCTAAGGGCGTCCTTAACATCTAAAGGTAAATCTTTACTATCAGCATCTCCCAACATGCTAGATGGCATATCAATAGCTAAAAAGTCGGAATCGGTTTGATGCTTTACAAAATAATTTTGCATTTCAGCATCACTTGAGCAGCTTACTACCAGCACAATAGCTACAATAAGCCAAGTTATAAAGTTGATGAGTTTAAACATTTCTAGTTATTTTTTGTTTTAAGATCTTTAAGGTGCTCACCACCAGGAATATTCATTTTAGCCGTCAATTTTGAAATATTTTTTAGATCGATATTGCCGGTTAAAGAGACAATAACACCTTGTTTTTTACCAGTTTCGATGCCATTTATAAACATCAAAAGTTCATTTACAAAGTTGGAATTGTTAGATTGCTTTACATAAATTTTGACGGTATTATCGCCATCCTTTGCACGCATTAACTCGGTAAGATTGCTCTTTTTTAGATAGGTATTAACGGTAGCTTCCATTTGACCGATAATAGCGATGTTTTCTGTAGCAAAAAATTTAAGTTCAGAGAGTCCTTTAATTAAGTTTAAATATTCACTATCAGATTCTTGCCCAATAGAACTCATCAAACTAAAAGCCGATTTATTAACTACTACAACCTTGACATCTTCCATATCTTCGAATTTATCGAAAACTGATTGTGCCTGGCTTAGTTGCGGTAAAACGGTTAAAACTAAGCCTAAAAAAATACTTTTAATTGTTTTATTTTTTATTGTTTTCATAAGAATTGTTTTAAATGTTATTTTTTGTCTTCTTTAAATATTTTATTTTTTGTTGTTTCAAATTCTTGTAATTGTGCCATCGCAAAAACTCCTTTATTTAAGTTTTTAGAAATTAAATCTAATGCCTGTTGTGTGGTTTGATAATCGCGCATTGTTTGTGCATATCTGGTTTTAGAAACTTGATTATTATATATATAAGTACCTATAATAAAAACTGAAACCGCAGCAACTGACAACCATTTATAGGAAAACTTAAACTTTTTATTCAAAACAATAGGTTTTGACAATGCTTCTGATTTTTTAACTGTAAAATACCCAAATAAATCTTGATAAGGTTCTAAATGAACCGGCACCTTTTGCGTTGTAAAATACTGACGAAGCGCAGCTTCCTCATTTAAAGATGTTTCTCCTTTAAAATATTTTTCTAATAACTTTTCAATATTATTTAATTCCATATTGATGTTTTTTAATAAGTTTTTCTCTAACTGTTTGTCTGGCTCTTGATAATGCCACTCTAATAGCTGTTTCTTTTAAGCCTGTAATCTCTGCAATTTCATCAAATTCATATTGCTCGATATCTCTTAACTGAATAATCAGTTTTTGTTGGTTTGATAAACCTTCAATAATTTCATGAACTTTATTTACACTGTCTTTAAATTCAATTACTTTCTCTAAAGACGAATCAGCTTTAGAAAAGTTACTGTAAACTAATGTTAAATTATCAGCACGTTTTGATTTTAACTGATCTAAACAATAATTTTTAGTCATTGTCATCGCGTAAGCTTCAATATTATTGTACTGACTTAATTTTTCTTTTTGATTCCAAAGCTTAAAATACAACTCTTGCGTAGCATCTTCGGCTTCATCAGTCGAAATCAACAGTCGTTTTGCCAAGCGAAATACCTTGTCTTTAAATGGCATAACTAATTGTAAAAAAGCTGCTTGCTGCATTTATTACTTATTTTTTATAAGTGTTTTAAAGTAAGACGACCAAGTTATAATTTTGTAACTTTATATTTTAGATTTAGGGTATTTTTTTTAAATTGCACATTATTTCGAAACTTTAAACCTATTTTATGAAGCGATTAACTATATTTCTATCATCCATTTTTATTGTATTTTTCCTTATCGGATGTTCGAATAAATCTGATAAAATTCCTAATGAGCTAGAAATAAACGATTTTGTATGGCGTGGTTTAAATGATGTTTATTTATGGAAATCTCAAGTGCCAAATCTCGATGATTTTAAATTTGCAAATCAATCTCAACTCAATAACTATTTAAAAGGATTTAATACACCCGAATCTTTATTTGAAAGTCTTATCTATGACAGAAATCATATCGATAAATGGAGCCTTATTTTTGATGATTATATTAGTCTTGAAAATTGGTTAAATGGCATATCAATGCACAATGGAATGGAATTTGGCTTAGTTCATGTTTCCGATAATAATACCGATATCTTTGGCTACGTGCGCTATGTGCTACCAAATACCAGTGCCGAGCAGAATGGCGTTTTACGCGGTATGATTTTTAATAGTGTTAACGGCACTAAACTTACTGTTAATAATTATTCAAGTTTATTGTTTTCAAATAACATTTCATACAGTATCGGTTTGGCAACTTATAATAACAATGGAACGGTAACTTCTACAGACCAAAATATTAATCTCGACAGAATTGAATATCAAGAAAATCCAGTTTATTTAACCAATGTAGTTACTAGTGGAAGTCATAAAATTGGCTATTTAATGTATAATGGTTTTTATAGCAGCTTTGATAATCAGCTTAATACCGCTATTTTAAATTTAAAAAATCAAGGCATAACCGACTTAGTGTTAGACTTGCGTTATAACGGAGGTGGCTCGGTTCGTACGGCTAGCTTTTTAGCCAGTATGATTACAGGGCAATATCCAAACCAACTTTTTACCAAAGAACATTGGAATGCCACTATGCAAAAGCAATTTGAAGATCATAATCCAGAATTTTTAGTCAATAATTTTTCGAATAAGTTAGAAGATAATACCACAATAAATCATCTTAATTTAGATAAATTATTTGTGATAACCACTGGCAGTACTGCATCGGCAAGTGAATTGATCATCAATGGATTAAATCCTTATATTTCTGTAAAAAGTATTGGAACAAAAACCGTAGGAAAATACGTTGCTTCAATTACGGTTTATGATTCGAAAAATTTGGGAAAATCTGGGGCTAATCCTAATCATACTTATGCCATGCAACCCATTGTTTTAGAAGAGTTAAATAAATTAGATCAGAATGATAAAGATGGATTTGACCCAAATATTTTATTGCCCGAAGATTATGGCGATTTAGGTGTTTTAGGCAATGAAAATGAACCGCTTTTTAAAGTGGCAATCGATTTGATAAACAGCAGTGGTAAATTTAGTACTTCTCAAAAAGGGCTGATGATTGAAAGACCATTCACTGGCTCAAACGAGCTAAAACTCAAACAAACAATGGTAGTAGATAAAAAATTAAATCACTATTAATAACCCTTGCTTTTTAACTCATTTGAAAGATTCTCATTTAATGATTGAGCGTATTCAAATCCTTGTTTCCACCATTTTTCCATCTTTTTCTTTTCAAAAACTAATGAATTTGTGGTCAAAATGGTTGGAGTATAGTAAAGGGTCAAGCAAGCATTGTGGTTTTTTGCCTCCAATTTACCAATTACTACATCTTGTAATCCGCCTTGCTCTAACATAAAACCAAATAAATAAGTCAACATTTCGAAAGGGTTTTTAGACCCCATTCTATTAAACTGGTTTACTTCAGTGTCTAGAATAACTACATCAATTTCGGTTGCGCCCATATCTAGAGCTTTTTTTATAGGGACTAAAGTTCCAAATCCGCCATCGGCATATTCAAAATTATCTTTTTCTAAAATACTCATAAAAGGCGCATAATTACTTGATGCCCAAATCCAATCACAATAATCTTCGTAAGTACAATCTTTCAAACGCTTGTACTCAATTTGGTTTAAGGTGATATTTGAAATCGTAACAACAACTTCTTTGGCCGATTCCTTTAAGGTATTAAACATCTCTAATGTGACGTTGCTTTTGATTAATCTTCTTAAATTTTCACTTTTACCGAATGTCTTAGCACCTTTTAAAAAACTTAAAATCAAATTAAAGTGATTGATACTTATCGAGCTATAACCTTTGTGCTTTTTAAAAATGAATGGATTTAAACTAAAAATATCTTTGGCACAAATATTTGTATAGAGTTCTTTTAATGATTGAACTCTATTTAAAGCCAGGTGCGTTACCATTAAACTACCTGTTGAAGTTCCAACTAAAATGTCATAATCTTTATGAGCTTCATTGATTAAATATTCTGAAATACCTCCAGCAAAAGCTCCTTTGCTCCCACCTCCTGATATTACTAATGCCCTCATTTTTATAAATTTTTATGTCGTGATATTAGTACCTATTTTTAGAAATCGCTTACATTTGATAAATTTAAATAAATATTTATGATTTTTAGAGGGATTTTATTTTTAATGTTTTTAAATTTTTATTCCATCAATTCACAAAATATCAAGAAAGTTGAAATTAAAAACATCTTAAACAGCAATTTTAGTTATAGAGCGTTAGCCGTTTTAAACGATTCAACAATATGCTTTGCAAATAGTGGTGGCGAAGTTGGCGAAGTGACTTTAACAGGAAAAGCAAGCTACTATAAAACTAATTTACCTAAAGATTCTACTAATAATTTTAGAGCAATAGCGAGTACTTCAAACCATATATTCGCTTTAAGTATTGAATCGCCTACACGACTTTATAAATTTGATAAACAACAATATAACACTTTAGGTAAACTAGTTTTCACAGATAAAGATCCTAAGGCATTTTATGACGCACTATTGTTTAACGATGATAATTTCGGAATTGCTTTAGGCGATCCTACAGCCAATTGTTTATCGATTATTACAACAAAAGATGGTGGCGAAACTTGGCAAAAAACAGATTGTAGTAACTTGCCAAAAATTGAAAATGGCGAAGCGGCATTTGCAGCTAGTAATTCCAATATTGCTTTAAGCGGAAATAATATTTGGATTGCAACGGGTGGTTTGAAGTCACGTATTTTTAAATCGACTAATGCCGGAAAAACTTGGAATGTTTATAATACCCCTTTTATTCAAGGTAAATCTACAACTGGAATTAATTCTATTGCTTTTTATAATAACAAAATCGGCATTATTTGCGGTGGCGATTACACCGATAAATCAGGAAATCTTAATAATAAAGCAATTACAAAAGATGGTGGTAAAACTTGGAAAATTGTTGCTAATAATAACTTGCCCGGTTACATAAGTTGTGTGCAATATGTGCCAAATACCAAAGGACAACTAGTTGTAGCTGTGGGTACTGAAGGTATTTACCTATCAAAAAATGGTGGCAATAATTGGTTTCAAATAAGTTTAGATGATTATTTTACAATTAGATTTATTGATGAACATACCGCTTTTTTAGGTGGACAAGGGAAAATAGCTACCTTAAAATTCTAAAATATGAATCCTCCAAAATTTATACTTATTTTATGTGGATTGATTGCTTTAGGGAGTTGTTCAAAAACCAATACTATTTTTAAAGATTACAACTGTCAAACAGAATCAATACCAACAAAACCGGTACTTGACGCCTTTTTAAAATTCAGTTTAGAAATTCCCAAAAATTGGAAAACAGAATTGTATATCGATCAAGGCACCTCTATTTTTGCTACTGCCGATACCACCAAACAATTATCGGAAGCATTCTTACTTAAAGTTTCCCAAATTCCTGGTCAACTGATTTTAAATCAAGCTACAACCGATATCATAAAAGGTGAGCTTACAAAAAACCTTTGGCAAATAAATAGCATCCAAAACGGCGTTTTTAAAAAATTTGACGCCTTATTAATCAATACACAAAAAAATACATCCAATAAAAAAATATCAGCGCTTCACCTCTATTTTGGCTTTGGGAGTGAACATTACTTTGAAATTGAAATTCAGTGTTTTGGTGATAAAAATACTGATGAACGCTATTGCCAAGCCATAAAAATCATCAATTCTTTAAATATTAAGGAATAGTCCGTTATTAGGTTGTACAATAGAGTCCGTTTCCCTATTTTTGGCAAAAATTATTAAAAATGCTTCAACATATCATCAATAGGTTTGTTAAATATATTACAATAGATACACAATCTGATCCAAACAATGCTGCATTTCCAAGTTCAGAAAAACAATGGAATTTAGCAAAACTTCTAGAACTAGAATTGAAAACCATCGGTTTAACCGATGTCAAACTTGATAAAAATTGCTATTTAACAGCGACCTTGCCATCTAATATTACAAATAAAGTGCCTACAATAGGTTTTATTGCGCATATTGATACCAGTCCCGATTTTAGTGCAGAGCACGTCAATCCTCAAATCCATAAAAATTACAATGGTAAAGTTATCGTGTTAAACGCTGCAGAAAAAATTGTCTTAGATCCGAAAGATTTTAAAGAGTTGCTAAACTATAAAGGACAGACTCTAATAACAACCGACGGAAATTCGCTTTTAGGTGCCGATGATAAAGCAGGAATTACAGAAATTGTAACGGCAATGGAATATTTATTGATGCATCCTGAGCTAAAACACGGTACACTAAAAATTTGCTTTACGCCCGATGAGGAAGTCGGAAAAGGCGCTCATAAATTCGATGTCAAAAGTTTTAATGCCGATTGGGCTTATACAATGGATGGCAGCGAATTAGGCGAATTAGAATTCGAAAATTTTAATGCTGCCAGCGGTTTGGTAGAAATTAAAGGTAAAATTGTTCATCCCGGATACGCCAAAGGAATTATGATTAATGCCATGACCATTGCCTCTGAATTTATTTCAGCACTTCCGGCAAATGAAGTTCCTGAGCAAACAACCGGCTATGAAGGTTTTTATCACCTCTACGGGATGAAAGGTTCGGTAGAAAAGGCTACACTTCAATATATTATTAGAGATCACGACCGAGAAAAATTTGAATTGCGAAAATTGCATTTTAGGGCTGTAGCCGACCAATTAAATAAGAAAATTGGCAAAAATTTGATTGCTGTAACCATTAAAGATCAGTATTTTAATATGCGAGAAATGGTTGAACCAGTGATGCATATCGTCAATATTGCAAAAGAAGCGATGATTCAAGCAGGTATTAAACCAACTATAAAAGCGATTAGAGGAGGTACCGATGGCGCACAATTATCTTATATGGGATTACCTTGCCCCAATATCTTTGCAGGTGGTCATAATTTTCATGGACGCTATGAATACATCCCAGCTGAATCAATACAAAAAGCTACTGAAGTCATTATAAATATTGCTCAAATAACGGCAACAAAAATTTGAATAATTAATGGAGACAAAAGATTTGTTAAACTTAACCCAAAAATATAACTCACCGCTTTATGTTTATAATGCCGATGTTATTGAATTTCAATACAATCGAATAACGAGCGCTTTTAAAAATATTAAAAAGGTCAAGGTAAATTATGCGGTTAAGGCGCTTTCAAATTTGTCGATTTTAAAATTTTTTAAAAAACTAAAATCAGGTTTAGATACCGTTTCAATCCAAGAAGTGCGTCTGGGTTTAAAAGCCGGATTTTCGCCTAAAGAAATTATTTACACCCCAAACGGCGTGTCGTTTGAAGAAATTGTAGAAGTTTCTAAAATGGGCGTGCAAATCAATATTGATAACCTGAGTATTTTAGAACAATTCGGACATTTATATCCCAAAATTCCAGTATGTGTTAGAATTAATCCGCATATCATGGCGGGCGGCAACCGAAAAATATCGGTTGGTCATATCGATTCAAAATTTGGAATTTCTATCCACCAAGTACCTCATATTTTACGTATTGCCGAAAATACAAAAATGGTTATCAATGGCGTACATATGCACACAGGTTCTGATATTTTAGATATTGATGTATTTGTAAGTGCTACCGAAATATTATTTGATGTAGCCAAACAATTTAAAGATTTAGAATTTATCGATTTAGGAAGTGGCTTTAAAGTGCCTTATAAGGATGGCGATATCTGCACAAACATCGAAGAATTAGGCGAAAGATTAAGTACCCGATTCAATGAATTCTGCAAAAATTACGGACGCAATATCAGTTTGATGTTTGAACCAGGTAAATTTTTAGTCAGTGAATCTGGTAAATTTTTAGCTAAAGTCAACGTGATTAAACAAACTACATCCAATGTGTTTGCCGGCATTGACAGTGGCTTTAATCACTTAATTCGCCCGATGTTTTACGATGCTTATCACCACATTACAAACCTTTCAAATATCGAAGGAAGGGCCCGGTTTTACACCGTGGTAGGCTATATCTGCGAAACTGATACATTTGGTACTAATCGTCAAATTTCTGAAATCCGCGAAGGAGATATTTTGTGTTTTAACAATGCCGGAGCTTATTGTTTTAGCATGGCTTCTAACTATAATTCACGCTATAAACCAGCCGAAGTACTTTGGTATCAAGGTAAAGATTATTTAATTAGGTCTAGAGATACTTTTGAAGATATTGTCAAAAACCAAATTGAAATTGATATTTGATTTGTTAATGTTTCAATGTTAAAATTGTTGAAATAAGCATGATTAATCCCGTAAAAACATTTAAATAAATCACCAATTTCCTGAATTTGAATGCGTTGATGCGTGAGGCTATTTTAACACCCCAACTAGACCCAATAAAAAGCAATGGCAAAGCAAAAGTCGAATATTTGATGGTTTCAAAACTAAGCAATCCTTTATAGTAAAAAGCGAAGGTGCTAAACAAACTCGATATAACCATAAACCAAACAAAAATACCTCTAAACAATTCTTTGCTATAACCTTTTCTATCTAAGGCTATTACCAATGTTGGACCACCAATCGAAATGCTACTCGTCAGCAAACCACTTATAAAACCAGCAAAAACAATCGGTTTGTTTAAATTCTTTTTGGCTAGTTTTACCCCCGATAACATCTTTAAAGAGAATAAAATCACCAAAAAACTGATGACTAATTTCAAAATATTGGCATCGACATAAGTCAAAATATAAATTCCAAACGGAATACCCAACAACGAGGCAATCATCATCGGAATAAGATAATAGGCTCTAACCTTTTCTTTGAGCTTGAATAAAACCATGATGCTGGTTACTAAATTAAAAATTACCAAAGCAGGAATCAAGACATTCATCGGAAAGATATAAGACAAAACAGGAATAGCCAAAAGCGAAAATCCAAAGCCTGTAATCCCTTTGATAACTGATGATAATAGTATTACCAGCGCCGTTATTAATAACAAATAGAATTGTAAATGCATAATTATTTAACTGTAATCAAAATTACAACTTTAAATAAATACAATATTTTAAGTTATGTTAAATTTTTTTTAATTTACTTACAAATTAGTAATTCTAATGTGGTCACTTTTTTTAAAATACTGTAAGTAATAACAATATTTAACGACTAGTACAGTTAACCTAATCTGTAAAAACCATGAAATTTATTTTATTTGTATTTATCTTTTCGCTTTTAACATTTGCCGCTTGCAAAAAAGACCTCGCCTCAAAACCTCAAGAAACGCCTACTACTCAAACAGAAATGGCATCGCATGAATATTCAAAATTCGGAATAGATTCCACAAGCAATCCTCGAGGTTTAGCCGTTGGCAGTCAAGCGCCTCATGTAAAACTTACTCTAGCAAATGGCTCTGTTGTTTCTTTAGAAGATTTGTATAAAAAACAACCTGTTGTTTTGTTCTTTTATAGAGGATATTGGTGTCCTGTTTGTAATAAACACCTATCAGCGTTAGCTAAACAAGCTTCAGATATTGAAAAAAAGGGTGTTAAACTCTTAGCTATAACACCAGAATCATACGAAAATGTAATAAAAACTAAAGAACAAACCGGCGCTAATTTTACAATTGTTTCGGATGCTGACGACAGCATACTAAATGCGTTTGATGTTGCTTTTAAGGTTACTTCGGCATATCAAAATATGATTCA
>JAVHOP010000161.1:21722-23150 GCA_036170135.1 Flavobacteriaceae bacterium
TAAATGCGTTTGATGTTGCTTTTAAGGTTACTTCGGCATATCAAAATATGATTCAAGAACATTTAAATGCATCTATTGCAAATACCAATGCCAATAAACAAGCCGTTTTACCAGTACCGGCAACGTACATTATCGATAAAACCGGAAAAATTGTTTATCGTCAATTTAATCCCGATTATCAGGACCGCGCAAGTATCGACGCTATTATCGCTAATCTCCCTAAATAATAAGTTAAGTTTCTTTTATTGAAAATCTGGTTTTAAAGCAATTTGGAATCGGGTTTTTTTATGAATTTGAATTAATAATTGTACTTTTGCACCATAAAAAACCTTACTAAACTCAACATGAAAAATACAGCTTTAACCCAAATTCACGAACAATTAGGCGCAAAAATGTTACCTTTTGCAGGATATAATATGCCCATTCAATACGAAGGCGTCAATGCCGAGCATCTTACCGTTAGAAATGGCGTAGGTGTTTTTGATGTGTCGCACATGGGCGAATTTTACCTCCGTGGCGAAAATGCTTTGGCACTCATTCAAAAAGTAACCAGCAACGACGCATCGGTTTTATTTAACGGAAAAGTGCAATACAGTTGCTTGCCAAATAACGACGGCGGTATTGTTGATGATTTATTGGTTTATAAAGTTTCCGACACCGAATATTTGTTAGTTGTAAACGCCTCAAATATTGATAAAGATTGGGATTGGATTTCTAAACATAACACCCTTGGGGTTGAGATGATTAACGTATCAGAATTCACCTCACTCCTAGCCGTACAAGGACCTCTTGCTGCTAAAGCACTACAATCTTTAACCGAAGTTGATTTGGCTTCAATGGAATACTACACATTTAAAGTGGGCACGTTTGCCGGAATTGAAAATGTTACTATTTCGGCTACTGGCTACACCGGAAGTGGCGGATTTGAAATTTATTTTAAAAACGAAGATGCCATTTATTTGTGGAATGAAATTTTTAAAGCCGGAGCCGCATATGGTATTAAACCAATTGGCTTAGCAGCACGAGATACCTTGCGACTAGAAATGGGCTTCTGTTTATACGGAAACGATATAAACGATACCACCTCGCCTATTGAAGCCGGTTTGGGTTGGATTACCAAATTTAACAAAGATTTTACAAATTCAAAAAACTTATTAAAACAAAAAGAACAAGGGGTTTCAAAAAAATTAGTCGCCTTTACCATGGTTGACCGCGGTGTACCACGCCACGAATACCTCATTGCTGATGAAGCGGGAAACACCATTGGCCACGTAACTTCAGGCACCATGAGCCCATCTTTAAAAGTTGGTGTTGGAATGGGTTATGTGCCGACCGAATTTTCTAAATTAGGTTCCGAAATTTATATTGTGGTTAGAGATAAACCACTAAAAGCACAAGTTGTAAAACTTCCTTTTTATAAAGGCTAAT
>JAVHOP010000162.1:0-5490 GCA_036170135.1 Flavobacteriaceae bacterium
TTAATGACATTGTTAATCAAAAGCCTGATGGCATTTGATCCGATATCGATAGCGGCATATTTTTGAATATTCAAATTTAAAAGGGTTTAGACATTGTGAAATTTAGGAAATTCTTTTAAAATTGTTTTTCCAATTCTAATATTTTTCCAATGATCTTCGTCAAATTCAATAGCCACAATGCCACAAGTTGGCACGTTTTTTATAAACTCATCGCCAAACTGATTTACAAAATCGTTGATGCCGTGATTGTGACTAAAAACAATAGCCGAAGTATAACCGTCATCTAGTGCTTTAACGGTTTTAGCCAAATACCCATCTTTGAAATTATAAAGTGATTTGCTTATTTTTAAATTAGCGAAAGGAAATTTAAAAATATTTGTAAAAATAACGGCAGTATGTAAGGCACGAATAGCGCAACTCGAAACAAATATATCGGGTCGGTCTATTTTTTCTAAAAGCACATTTGCCATGACATGAGCATCTTTAATCCCCTTTTCTTTTAAAGGGCGATCAATATCATCAACTGATTTGTAGTCCCAAGACGATTTGGCATGTCTTACAATATATAAAGTTTTCATAACTTATTGGTTAGTTTATGGTGCTAAGCGTTCTTTTTTAAATGAATAGTTGGGTTGTAAAGTGTACCTTATTCGGTCGTGCATACGGTTAGGCCTGCCTTGCCAGAATTCAATACTTTGTGGTCTTACTAAAAAGCCACCCCAAAATTTGGGACGTGGAATTTCTTTATCTTTAAATTTATTTTCGAAATTTTTTAAAGAGGCTTCTAGTATTTCTCTAGAAGCAACTATCTCACTTTGGTTTGATGCCCAAGCGCCCAATTTGCTACCATCGGGTCTGGTTTCAAAATAACCATCCGATAAGTTTTTGGCTAGCTTTTCAGCGATTCCTTTAATGATGATTTGCCGCTCTAGATTGCTCCAGAAAAAGGATAAACAAATATGTGGATTAGCTTTAATAGCTTTGCCTTTTTCACTCTCGTAATTAGTAAAAAAAACAAAACCTTCCCAAGTAAAGCGTTTTAAAAGTACCATGCGGTTTTTGGGGAATCCATCTAAACCAATGGTCGAAATATTCATAGCATTTGGTTCATCAATACCGCCAAAATTCTCGACTTCGTAAAACCATTGTTGGAATAACTCCATTGGGTTTTCGGGCGTATTCGACTCTAATAATTCGCTTTTTTGATAAGTCTTTCGGTAATTGCCCAAGTCTTTTTCCATACTTCAAAAATAAAGAATTTGAACCTAATTTTTTAGCTTTTTAGTTTTAATAATCAGCAATCCAAGAAAAGTGATTAACCCGTTTATAATCAGCACAAAAAAACCTAAATCAAATTGAAACCATTTCAATAATAAGCCGCTTAAAAAAATACTTAAAATTGGTGAAAGTATGGCAATAACAGGCACCAATTTGTCTTTTAATTGAACCTTAGTAAATAATCCTAAAGTGTATAAACCCAATAAGGGACCATAAGTATAACCTGCAAATTTAAAAATAGAATTTATAACACTTGGGTCGTTTATAAAGTATTTAAAAGTGATGATAGTTGCTATTAAAAGGATAGAAAAAGCGATATGAACCATTTTTCTGATAGCTATTTGCTTACTGTCGCCTTGGTATTTTTCGATATTTAAAATATCAATACAAAACGAAGTAGTCAATGCGGTTAGTGCAGAATCGGCACTAGAATAAGCGGCAGCAATTAATCCTAAAATAAAAAGGACAGCGGCATACATTCCTAAATTTGAGGCAGTGGCAATGGCTGGAAATAATTGATCGCCATGCGCCTCAATTCCGTGTAACACCGCATATTTACTCAACAAAATGCCTAAACTCAAAAATAAAATATTGACAATTACCAAAACAATTGTAAACCAAAACATGTTTTTCTGTGCGTCTTTTAAGGTTTTGCAAGTCAGATTTTTTTGCATCATATCTTGGTCGAGTCCGGTCATAACAATGGCTATAAAAGCTCCCGAAAAGAACTGTTTCCAAAAATAATTGGCGTTGCTGATGTCGTCAAAAAAGAATACTTGCGATTGTGGACTGGTTTTAATAGTTTGAATAAATCCACTAAAATTAAGGTTCAGGTATTGTGAAATTAATATAATGGTAAGAATTACAGAACTAAGCAGAAAAAATGTTTGAAAAGTATCGGTAATAATAATGGTTTTAATACCCGATCTAAACGTATAAAGCCAAATTAAAGCAACCGTTATGATAACAGTCAGCCAAAATGGGATATTTAATGAATCAAATATCAATAATTGGAGCACATTGGCCACTAAAAACAATCGAAAAGAAGAACCAACAAGTCGTGATAATAAGAAAAATGAAGCACCAGTTTTATAAGTTGATTTGCCAAATCGGGAATCTAAATAAGTATAAATAGACGTTAAATTTAATCGATAATAGAGTGGCAATAAAACAGTCCCAATAACTATATAACCTAAAACATAACCAAAAACCATTTGTAAATAGCTAAACTTAGAAGCCTCCACCCATCCGGGAACGGAAATAAAAGTAACACCAGAAAGTGACGCCCCAATCATTCCGAAGGCTACCAAATACCAAGGAGATTGCTTGTTGGCTTTAAAAAAGGCGTCATTGCTTTGATTCTTACCAGTTAAAAAAGAGATTAAAATTAAGGCGCCAAAATACCCGATAATTAAAAATAGGATGTGAAGTGGATTCATAAATTATCTATCATAAGTAACAAAGAAAGTAAAAATAATTAGAATTTCGCTTGCTAATTGTACATTTGCAACATGAATTTTTCGTCAAAATTATTAGGGCAAGCAGTGAACCAGGTATCACAATTGCCAGGTATTGGTAAACGCTCCGCTTTGCGTTTGGTTTTACACTTGCTAAAACAGCCAAAATCGCAAACTGATAATTTAACAATGGCTTTAAATAACCTTCAAGAGCATATTTCTTATTGTAAAAATTGCCATAATATCTCCGATAGTGAGATTTGCGAAATCTGTTCAAATAGCAAGCGCAACAAGCAATTAATTTGTATTGTTGAAGATATTAGAGATGTGATGGCTATTGAAAATACGATGCAATTTCACGGTGTTTATCACGTTTTAGGTGGCAAAATTTCTCCAATTGATGGTGTTGGACCCCAAAATTTGAATATTGATAGTCTAGTTGAAAAAGTTAAAACAGGCGCTGTTGAAGAATTGATTTTTGCTTTGAGTTCAACAATGGAAGGCGATACCACCAATTTTTATATTTTTAAATTATTAAAAGATTTTGAAGTTAAAATATCAACTATCGCTAGAGGTATTGCTGTTGGCGACGAGTTAGAGTTTGCCGATGAAATTACTTTAGGAAGAAGTATTGTTAATCGTATTCCTTTTGAAAATTCATTAAAATATTAATGCAATTATCAGTTATCATCGTCAGTTACAATGCTAAATATTTTTTAGAGCTCTGCCTATCTAGTGTTTTAAAAGCTTCAGAAAATCTTGTCGCCGAAATTATTGTAGTTGATAACCAATCAACCGATGGCACTTGTACGCTGGTAAAATCAAAATTTAAATCGGTAAAACTGATTGAAAACAACCAAAATTTAGGTTTTGCAAAAGCCAATAATATTGGCGTTGCTAAGGCATCAGGCAATTATGTGCTGATTCTAAATCCCGATACGGTTGTAGCCGAAGATACTTTTACAGATTGTCTTGAATTTGCCGAATTGCATCCAAAATTGGGCGCTTTAGGTGTTAAATTAATTGACGGAACTGGTCATTTTTTACCAGAAAGCAAACGCAATTTGCCGGCTACCATGGTAACATTTTATAAAATGTTGGGAATTAAAAATCGGAAAAATAGTTATTATGCACAACATATTGCAGAAAATTCTTGTGGTGAAACAGCGATTTTGGTCGGCGCATTTATGCTCTTAAAACGCAATACATACCGCGCTATGGGCGGATTTGACACCGATTATTTTATGTATGGTGAAGATATAGATTTGAGTTATAAACTTACCAAAGCAGGTTATAAAAATTATTATTTAGGAACTTCTTCTGTACTTCATTTTAAAGGAGAAAGCACTCAAAAAGATGTAAAATATTTAAAATATTTTTTTAAGGCGATGCCATTGTTTTACAAAAAACATTTTAAAAGAAATTTGGTTTTAGAATGGTTTTTAAAATTAGGGATGTGCTTTTGGTTTTTCGCTAAATTTATCCAATTAAAATTTGATAAATCTCATAAAAATCACAATCAAAAGGCAGTTTATTATGGGAGCAATCAAAGTACTTTTTTTAAATTAAGAAATACCTTTAAAACATTAGAAATAAGCGAAATAAATAATTTGAACAAGCTTTATGATTTCGATTTATTGTTTGTTGATTTAGCAACTTGCACCTATAAAACACTCATTATCACTTTAGAAAAGTACCAAAGCGAGCAACACAAATTTAGAATCATCTTACCAAATTCGCAGGTGATTATTGGCAGTGATAGCTCTTCTGATAAGGGATTGGTTACCTTGCTGAAGGAATCACTCTAAATACCGTTAAAAGCTCTGAAATTTTAAACCAAACTTCCTAAATAACGCTCGGCATCTAGTGCCGCCATGCAACCACTTCCGGCTGCAGTAACGGCTTGGCGGTATTCTTTATCTTGAACATCGCCACAAGCAAAAACGCCTGGCTTATTGGTTTTAGTAGTTTTTCCTTTTGTAATTAAATAGTGCGACTCATCCATATCTAACTGGCCATTAAATATTTCGGTATTTGGTTTATGTCCAATTGCGATAAATAATCCATCTACTTTTATAGTTGATTTTTCTTGAGTTTTGTTATTGATAATTCGAACACCTTCAACCACGTCTTTACCTAAAACTTCATCAATTTCGGAGTCGTAAAGCATTTTAATATTTTTGGTTTCTAACACACGTTTTTGCATCGCTTTTGACGCACGCATTTCATCGCGACGGACAATCATCGTTACACTTTTGCAGATGTTTGCCAAATAAGTAGCTTCTTCGGCAGCGGTATCTCCAGCGCCAACTAAGGCAATATCAAGTCCTTTGTAAAAAAATCCGTCGCACGTGGCGCAAGCCGAAACACCGCCACCACGCAAACGTTGTTCACTTTCTATACCCAGATAGCGCGCCGTTGCTCCTGTGGCAATAATGAGTGCTTTTGTTTCGATAATTTTTTCATCATCAATTGTAATCCTGTGAACACCACCAACTTTTGAACTCAACTCAACTTTAGTCGCTAAACCAAAACGGATAGCTGTTTCAAAGCGCAAGGCTTGATTTTTTAAATCTTCCATCAAGGCATTGCCATCAACGCCATTTGGGTAACCGGGAAAATTATCGACTTCGGTTGTAGTTGTTAATTGTCCGCCAGGTTCTAGCCCAGTGTACATTACCGGATGTAAATCAGCTCTTGCAGCATAAATAGCTGCAGTATAACCGGCTGGTCCTGAGCCTATAATTAAACATTT